>JALRGB010000777.1 GCA_023253575.1 Verrucomicrobiales bacterium | reverse complement strand
GCGAGTGGCGGTGGGTTTTGCTGATGGGACTGGAGCCGCGGTTTGAGGGATGTGGTCGAGAAGACGGCGCCTAGGCCGCAGGCGATCATGATGGCGGCGGCGGTGCGGGTGTGCGGGTGGTTCCATGGAGCGCGTTTCCCTTGGGGTGGGCAGGCGCGAAGTTCAGCGAGAAAGCCTTCGGCGGTGGGAGTGCGGTGGGCCGGGTTGCTGGCGAGGGCGCGGGATACGAGGCGATCGACCTCCGGCCCGACGCCAGCGAGGGTGGAGGGCGGCTCGAATGTTCCCCGGGGTAGGGATCCAGTTAGCAGCTGATAGAGGAGGACCCCTAGGCCGTAAATGTCGACGCGGTGGTCGCTGGGCAGGCCGTCGCGCTGCTCCGGGGCCATGTAGTCGTACGTTCCCATGATCTGGCCGGTCTGCGTCAGGAAAGCGCTATGGTCCGAGGCTCCTAGATTTTGGAGACTGGTGCGGGCCAGTCCGAAATCGGCGAGTTTGGCTGAGCCGTCGCGGGACAGGAGCACGTTGGCGGGTTTGAGGTCGCGGTGAATCAGGCCTTGGGCGTGAGCATGGGTCAATGCTTCGGCCAGCTGGCCGATGATTTGCGCGATGCGTGGCCATGGCATGCGCGGTCGTCCGGGCGACCGGTCTGGTGCGGTCAGGGCCTGCTGCAGCAGGCCGGCCAGATGGCTGCCTTCCACATACTCCATGACCAAATACAAATGGCCGTCGTCCGTTTCCCCCATGCCATGCAAACGGACAATGTGCGGGTGATCGAGCTGGGCCAGCACCCGCGCCTCCTGCTCAAATCGCTGCCGGAAATCATGGCGAAACCCGAGCTCGTGCGGCAGTAGCTTCAAAGCGACCCGACGGCGCAGCCGCGTTTCGGTGGCCAGATAAACCGCTCCCATGCCGCCCCGTCCCAGCAATGATTCCACGTTATAACCCGGCAGCAGCAGACTCAATTCCGCAGGAGCCGGTGCCACCCAGTTGTATCCCATGGACGGCGGTGTCGAGTCATCGAGCAGTTCCGCCATCAGATTTCGCGCATTCAGTCCGGCTAGCAGCGGCTGCACGGATGATGGCGAGCCCGGCTGATCGGGGGGGCGGAAGCGTGGGGCGACGTCAATCATGGGGAGCACGATTTCAAGGAACGCGGACGGCCATTTTGGTTGATCCGTCGGGCAGGGTGAGGGTCACCCGGTCCGGATCAGCTGTGGTCGTGATGAGAGCTTCTTGTTTTCCATAATCCATGGAGAGCAGGGCTTTGCCGGCCGCTGCTTCCATGACCATCCACCGGTCACCCGGATGGGCCGACGGCCCGATGACACCGCGGGGCTGCAAGGAAAAACTCCGCCCGTCCTCCGACTTCCAGCTTCCGAGCAGCTTGGATTTGAGGGCCAGTAGCGAAGCGGCTTCTTCGGGGGCGCCCCATTCCATGAGAATCGGCAGGCCGCGTTGCAGGTCCCGTTCGGTAAACCATCGTTCTTCGCCGGATTTGAGGACGAGCTGGCTGCCTGGTAAACCGGTGCGCCGCTCGCGGGGCGACCCCTGGGTCCACGGCTCGCCGGTCACCCAGTGCCACGCATCCTGCCGGGACGCTCGCCAGCCACCCAGATGAGCGCGCTCGACCGGATTGGTCTGCGGGATGACGGAGCTGCGCACAAAGGCCTCTTCTTCAGGATCAGCTAGCGTCGCGAGATACCCGCCCCAGCTGACCGCCAGATGTCTGGCTTCCGAACGGGTGTATTCTCCGGGGAGAAAATAAAACCACCGGCCCATCCATTCAATGCTGCCCGGAGGAGGTCCCACGGCCCCTGCTTTGATCCAGGGTCCCAAATTCAAGTTTTGCCATTCTGTCCATTGTTGGGTGCGCCGGATCAGTAACTCGCGCCAGGTCGAGTCAAACCACCGCTCCGAACCCAGCTTTTCCAAGAGGCTGGAAAGCGTCTGCAACGCGGCCTCTAGCTCGCCATTCATGGCCAGCTGGTCAGCTTCCCTGAAGGGCATCGTCGAGGCCGTAATCATCCTCGCCTGCCGCAATGACGCCGCTCCAGAAACAAGGTCCACCCCATCACACGCCAGACTTAATGTGTCGATAACCGCCCCATTGAGAAAATTCAGGGTCTCGAGACGGCTGTCTGTGGCCGTAAAGTTTTCCAGTCCGGGAAAGTCGCGCAGCGCGGTGTCCGGTTCTCCTTGTTGTCCGTGCCAGTGCAGCAAGGTTAACCGCCGTTGATCAAGTAGCGGTCGCAGCGAGGGCGGTTTCACCGGCGCCAAGGAATTTAATGGCGCATTCTGGCCGACCACGAGAATGCTCAACGGGCATTCCGCCAATGGATCGAGTGAAACCACCGGTCCGTCGAGAACGGCCGCGCTCACGGGTTGTCCAGCGAGTGGGCTCAGGTCCAGCGGTACTTCTGGGGCGGCGATGAAGACGACGACGCCATGACCGCGGAGCGGCTCGATGGATCGGATATCCGGTCTCCGACTGATGTCGACGTGGATGTTTTCGTGGGAGGCCATAACATGCACCCGCGGGCGCCGGTCGGTGCCTCCACCCCAAGCGTCAGCTACCGCCTTGAGGCGAGCTGAGCGATCGAGCAGCAGGGGAGTTTTTTCATCGAAAACGATCCGGAACCCGCGGCCGGTGTGACCGTTGTTGTGGAGTGACGTGAAGGGGCGCGGGTAGGCGGAGGTTTTCTTTTCTTGTCCTCGGGAGGAAGAAGCCTGCACGGTGCGTTTGTGCAGATCTTCCAGAGAGCGTTCGATGGTCCATTCTTCTAGGCGCGAGCCGGGTGCGCCGGGGGTGGTGGGCGGGATGTTTCGCAAGCCGGAGGCCCATTCGCTTTTCCCGGGCAGGCGGTATTCCTGACCTGGTTTCAAGGCTCCGGCGGCCCGGGCTTTGCGGGTCATCCATTCGCAGAAATCGTGAGCATCTTCCCAGCTGACGCAGGTGACGGGTTCGTTTTCTAAGGCCGGCTGCCCTGGCATTTCCCAATTGAGAATCGTACTCAATGGATCACCGACTCGTTCCTCCCATTGGGCGGGTGAGGCGATCCGGCCGGTTTCGGTCACGAATTGGCGGTATTGTCCGACGGTGGTTTCGAATTCGGCCATCCAGATCGACGGGGTTGGAGGCAGTGGTCGCAGGACATGACCGAGGAATGTCCGGTGGATAGTTTCGTTCACTCCGGCGGCGGCCGTAGCGGCGGCCGGGGCGGCGGCGGGTCCGGACATTCGGGGCGGGAGTCGGCTGATGATGGCATAGACGGCGGCCACTGATCCGGCGACGGCGAGGATGGCGGCGGCGGTGCGGGCCGCGGGGTGAGCCCAGAGGCCGGCGCGACCGTGGCGGGGGCAGGCGAGAATCTCTTTTCGCAGCGCTTCGGCCGACGGGGTTCGCTCTTCCGGGTCGTTAGCTAGGGCATGGCGTACCACTTTGTCGATGGTCGGACTGACGCCGGCGACCGCGGAAGGGTGGGAGAAAGCGCCGCGGGGCAGGGACCCGGTCAACAGCTGGTAAAGCAGAACCCCGGCGCCGTAGATGTCCACGCGGTAGTCGCCCGCTAGACCGTCGCGTTGTTCGGGGGCCATGTAATCGTAGGTCCCCATCAGTTGTCCGGTCTGGGTCATCAGCACCAGGCTTTCGCGCGGGGTAGCGCCGGGCAGCGAGGACCGAGCCAGCCCGAAATCTGCCAGTTTGACAGCGCCATCGTTGGTTAGCAGGACATTGGCGGGTTTGAGGTCGCGGTGGACCAGCGATTGGCTGTGCGCATAGCTGAGGGCCTGGCAGAGCTGGTCCATGATGACCACGATTTTCGGCCATGGCACAACTGGCTGACGTTGTTTGCGGTCAGCGGAAGCCCGTGCTTCCTGAACGAGATCAGCGAGGTTGGTGCCCTCGATGTATTCCATGATCAGGTAGAGGTGGCCCTGATCACTTTCGCCCAATCCATACAGCCGGACGATGTGCGCATGCTCGAGCTTGGCGAGAATCCATGCTTCCCGTTCAAATCGCTGACGAAAATCCGGTTTCCGCCCGAGTTCGGGCGGCAGGAGTTTGATGGCTACCCGTCGGCCTAGCCGCGTTTCGGTGGCCAGATACACGGCACCCATGCCACCCCGGCCGAGCATTTTTTCGACCTTATAGCCGGCAAGCAGGTGATTCAGCTCATCCGGAGTGGGCGCCTCCCAGTCAAAGCCAAGGCTGGGCTGGCCGGTTTCCTCGAAAATTCCCGCCACCAGCCGCCGAGCATCGAGGCCGGCCAGCAACGGCTGGCGGACAACCGTGGGCGGACGTGCGGGGTCGTGAGAAGGGGGTGTGATTTCGGCCATTCGGAACGAAGGATCGGAGCTGGGTCATGGCTGGCGCCGCACGCGTGCGTAGAAACTAGGTGTTCCGGCGGGTGGGGCGGGGACTTTAAAGCGTGCGTTTAATTCACCGGGTTGGCCGGTGTGGCGGCTGGTTTCATGGGCGGTCCAGGTCAGCATGTCGGTCGAGACTTCCACGATGTCGGTGCGGCCCGGGGACGGCCGCCAGACCATTTCAAATCCATCCGGGCCCGGGGTTGGCAGCGGACTGAGTAGCTCGAGCGGACCGCTCCAGGGCAGAACGTCAGCCCAGCTAGCTCCGACGCGGATTTCATCGACCAGCCAGCTGGCGGCCGGGGATGCCCCCAGCAGCGCACCGGCACCAATACGCATGCCGGTGAGCTCGGCCCATTCCGCAAAATCACTGGCTTCCGCTCCCGCGGTGTTCGCCGACGTGAACGACAGGCCGTCGGCCTCCGCCGGGACGGTCCCGAGGGGCGGGTTGATCCAGAAGGTGTATCGCTCGGCTTCACTTTCGAGGTGGTTGAGCTCGATTCTGGCCAGCAGCAGAGACGTCTGGCTGGTGGGAACGGCGCTCAGGGCCACCCGGCGGCCGTTGTTGGAAGCCCGGTTGTAAAGCGACCAACCTGACGGGTTTTCGCTCGACGACGTCCCGAGGGCAAAAGCTTCTTCTTCGTCTTTGTTGCTGTCAGGTGGTTGGACGACGTCATCTGGCACCATGAACGAGAGATTAATGAAACGGCGGGCATCCCCCGCCGTTTGCTGACCCAACAGCGAGACCCACAACGCCGGTCCCTGATGACTCGAGAGATCGAGCGGAGCCCGATGGCGCACCTCTTTTTCTTCTTCTGAGGTGTCGACCAGAACTTTGGCTCCGGCCGTCTGCAGCTCTCGGCCCTCCGAATCCCGATAGGACAGGCTGCCCGCGACGACATCCGCCTCCGACCCGGGGAAACGAACAGTCGCCCATAACGGAGCCGCCGTCAGCGCATCTTCCCCAAGATCATGATCAAATGATTCGTAAAAATAGGGTTGGGCCCCTGCCACCAAAGTGGATGCCAACAGTGTAGGCAAAAATATGGAGAGATTCATTGTGTGGTGTGACACGCTTTATAACTAATCCATAATAATCATGTCACGAGTAAAAATTACCGCCTGCTTGGAATTCATGTTCGGTCTAGAATGAACAGCATGAACGATGCCGTTTCGCCGCCTCCACCTCCGTCCGAGCCTCCCTCTGAGCTTCTGCCGCCATCCGAGTTGCCATGCGGGCTGACTCCGCCCGAGCCGCCCGCACCTACTGCCCCTAACGCATTTCCACCCACTCCGCCCGTCCTGCCCGAGTGGCCACCCGCTCCGCCCGAGTCGCCGGTGTCGCCCGAGTCGGCTTTTATTCCGTTGTCGGCGGGTGAGTCACAATTTGTTACGGAGGCTGGGATACCCCGGTCTTGGAAGTATCTTGGGCTGGGGTGTGCCTTAGTGGTGGTGGCGGGGTGTGTGGTGGGAGCGTTGGGAGTTGGGTGGGGGGTGGGCAAAGTGGGTAGTGTTATTTCCCAAGTGAAGGCGAATCCCGAGAAATTTACGGCGGAAATGATGGTGAAGGCGGATCCGACTCTGGAATTGATCACCTCGAATGAGGCTGCCGGGGAGATAACATTTCGTAACACAAAAAGTGGCGAGATTGTCACATTGAGTTATGCGGAGGCGGCCCAAGGCCCGGACCTGATGAGTCGCGCTGGTTCGCGGGCTGACACTACGGCCTTGACTGCGGCGGCATCGACGGCTGCCGCGGCGCTGCCGGATTGGTTTCCCTTGATGGATGGGCTGGCGTTCAGTCCGGCGGTGATCCGATCGTCGACGGCGGTGCATGACTCAATTCGGCTGACCGGCACGACGACCGCCACGACGGAGGAGGTGGTGACTTTTTTCAATGATGAGCTTGATGCGCGCGGTTTCACGGTCAGTCGCCAGTCGCAACAGGCCGACGGGTCGACGATGGAGCTGGTGGAAGCCAGTGAAGCCTCCATGGGGCGTCACGTCACGATCACGGTTTCTCGTCCGGAGGCCACCGCTGCGGGCATGATCATTTTGACGATCGAGGAACGACCCTCCTCCCGCTGATCCGGGGCAAGACTCGCCTTGGGTCCGGTTCGGTTCGCGCCTCGCGCCTCGGCGCATGGGTGCCGCGGAGGTAGGGCAAGCCCACGGACGGCGGGGGCCGCGCCGCGGCTGGGGGGGCGGGTCAGTTAGTGGCCACCTTGGCCAGCAGGCCGCGGGCGCGTACGGTGGACAGGGTCCAGTGATAGAACAGTCCGGCCAGCAGTAGGCAGACGGCATTAAGGAGGGCAGCCCAGACAAAATGTGACCAGGAAAACCCGGCTCCTGCCATGACACCGCGCATACCTTCGAAGACGTGGGTGCTGGGAAGGGCGAGGGCGACCCATTGCAGCCAGCCGGGCATGATGGAGACTGGATAATACACGGCGGTCAGCGGCTGGATGAGGAAGGGCACGGCCCAGGCGAGGCTTTCGGCGGCCTGTCCAAAACGCATGATGAGGGCGGTGGCAAAAATGCCGATGGCCCAGCCGAAAAGAAGCAAGGATCCGAAGAATGGTACTAGGGAAGGCCCGATATCGAGCAAGTTGAAACTGAAGAAGATCCACGACAGTGCCCACAGGATGAGCACGGTGATGGCGATGCGCACGAGGCCCACGCCAAACGCGGAAGCTAGGTATTCAATGGGGCGCACGGGGGCCACGAAAATATTGAGCAAATTCCGGGTCCAGACGTCCTCCAAAAACGAAATGGCCACGCCCTGTTGCGACCGAAACATAACATCCCAGAAAATCACACCACCCAACATCCACGTAAATGGACCCGCCTCTGCCACGCCCATTCTGCCTTCGAGATACCGAGTGAGAAAGCCCCAGGTGACCAGCTCCATGGTGGGCCAGAAAATAACCTCGGCGAGACGAACCCAGTTCCGCGTGT
>JALRGB010000663.1 GCA_023253575.1 Verrucomicrobiales bacterium | reverse complement strand
CGTTTTCGATTGGTTGGCCAGCGCTCGTTTGATCGATTGTTTGATCCACCAGGCGGCGTAGGTCGACAATTTGCCTCCCTTATTCGGGTCAAATCGCTCAACGGCCTTCATCAGGCCGATATTGCCTTCGGAGATGAGGTCGAGAAGTGGCAGGCCGTAATTAGCGTAATCCTGCGCAATTTTGACGACCAGCCGCAAATTCGCTCGGATCATATGATCTCGGGCATTTTTGCCGTCTGGTCCGCCTTTCTTGATGCGCGAGGCAAGCTTGACCTCCTCCTCTGGGGTGAGGAGTGGGGTCTTGCCGATTTCGCGCAAATAAATTTTAATACCGCCGTCGAGTTCCATGGAAAAAAGAAGGTGCCTTCAGGGGGAGGACAGGGGAGCAATGCCTATACCACAACAAGTCATTATACCGCAGAAAACAATTTCTGCTTTTAGATTGTCTGGGGATGCCAACGTCCGGTCACGCTCAAAATTTACGGGGAAAAGGCGGAAAAATCTTCCTAAGAATGGGGCGGTCCGGGCTGAAGCGGGGTCACAACTAATGGGTACTCCCCTCACCGTCAATCACAAAAGACCGTGATTCCGGCAATGAGGGGCGGAAAATACCGCCCCTTCCACCGCACCCGGCCACGCCGGGCCCGCTCGCTCGTTACTTGAGCGAGCCAAGAAAACTCAGAACATCTTCAATTTCTTGCGGCTGCAAGACAAGCCCCATCGGCGGCATCGGGGAAACTTTCAGAAATTCATAACCAACAGCAATCTCCGCGCTCGGCTCCAGCATGGAACGACGCAAGTACGCCGCCTCCTGACGGCTGGCAATGCCGTCCATGGCCGGCCCAACCGCGCTGCCCTCACCCTTCAAGGCATGACAGAGAATGCAGGCGCCTGTCGGATGTTTACGGAAAATTTCCTCACCCCTCGCCACATCGCCCGGCTGCAAGGCCACCACGGGAGCCGCCACCCCACCGTGACGGTGTGACAGCACCTTCGAGGCTTCCCGCAACCATTCGTCGCCCTGGGCCACGGGGTCCTGCGCAATGGCCGCCGCCGCGGTGGTCAGCTGGGGAGTCGTCGGAAATTCCGCCAACTTCACAAAAGCCGCCAGCCGGGTCGTCAAATCCGGGTCATTGATCACCCCTGAACCGAAAAACAAGGCGAGTCCCGCCGCATCCGGCGCCAGCGCGCGGATCGCATTGCGGCGGAGCCGCGCATCCCGCGCCAACAGCGCCGCCTGATGCGCCTTCGCCTCCAACGTCTCCAATCCATGCAGCGTCCACAACGCATGAATGGCCGCCACCCCACCGTCATTAGCCAACACCAACGCCTCTAATGACGGCGTGGCCTCCCACGACTTCCCTTCCACTAACAACCGCTGCGCCAACAACCGCCGAACCTGCGTGTCGCTCGCCAATGCCCCCACCAGCTCAGCCGTCGATGCCCCCGCTAAAGTCGGCACTTTGTCGGTCGCCGCCCCCCGCGCCACAATCCGGTAAATCCGGCCACGCTCGTGATCGCGCAATGGATTCTCATGGGCTCCCCCCACCCCCGTCTTCGCATCATATCCACCCGACCCCTGGCTCGGCGTCGGATTGTGCTGAATAATAAAATTCTGCCAGTCCGCCACCCAGATGGCGCCGTCCGGACCGACTTCCGCATAGACCGGCGACATCCATTCATCCGTGCTCGCCAGCACATTAAATCCATCCCGGGAAACATAACCCGCTCCTTCCGACTGGACATCCATGAGCCCGATCAACTTCATCGTCGGCTCGCAGACCATCGCCTTGCCTTGCAGTCGCGCCGGCAGGCGACCCGATTCGATAAACATGTGCCCAGCCGCCGCCGTATAGCCGCCCATGACGTCGACCTGTCGGTAGTTCGGCGTGATCGCATGAGCCCGGTCCTCAATATTGATCTTTTTAGCTGTCATCACCTTCAGGTCTTTCGGCACTACCGTGGCCGGTATCCCACAAAAGAAGCTTGGCGCATTGTTGGCCGTGCCCCCGAACAAATCACCCGCCGCATTGTATCCAAATCCCCAGGTGTTGTTGCTGAACTGGTGCAGGAACTCGAGCTCACTGCCATCCGACTTCAACCGGTACATCCCTTGGCCAAATCCCGCCTCTTCACCGCCCTTCACTTTCCCTCGATAACCACTGTAGCCCACCGTGCCGTACACCAAGTTGTCGTACCCGTAATGCAGCTGAGCCGCCTGCGCATGGGTGTCGCCAATGCCCCAGCCCGAATGAATCTCCTCCCGTACGTCCGCCTTGCCGTCACCATCCGTATCTTTCAGAAAAAGGAACCGCGGCGGTTGGGAAACAATGACCCCACCCCGCACCAACACCAGCCCGGTCGGAATATTTAAGCCGTCGGCAAACACCGTGAAAACGTCCGCC
Source organism: Verrucomicrobiales bacterium (assembly GCA_023253575.1). Classification (GTDB taxonomy): domain Bacteria; phylum Verrucomicrobiota; class Verrucomicrobiia; order Verrucomicrobiales; family V1-33; genus CAJBME01. The sequence goes on along the minus strand of JALRGB010000663.1, from coordinate 3,329 downwards.
CGCCCGTCCCCATCCGTGTCCTCACAAATCCTGATCGAGTCACCCCCCATCCCGGTCGGCGCCACCCCGTGAGGGTAATCACCCGTCTCCGCCACCCACAGCCGCCCCCGCTCATCCCACGCAAAAGCAATCGGCTTGCGAATGTCCGGCTCGCTCGCAAACAATCGTAGTTCCAAATCCGCCGGAACCTGCGTCCGCGCCATCGATCCGGCCACACTCAAGGGCTCCTGAAACGTGATGGCCTCTGGACGTCTTTCATAGTTAGCCACATCCGGACTCGGCCGCCTCGACTCCGCTTCGCGCGATTTCAAAAACCCCCGCCACGCTGCCATCGCCTCGGCTTTGGCCCCACTCTCAACCGCCGCCCGCACCGCCTCGGCATCCGGCGCCGCCGCCGCCTTCAGCACCACATCATACCACCCCACCGCCTCCGGCGTCGCCTGCTTCTCCTCCAACCAATCAACAAAAATCGCGTCCCGCCCTAAGGCCTCAATAATCCCATGATACGCCGTCGTCGCCTCCGCCGAACCACCGTCCGGAGCCGTGAAAAGCACACGCATCGGACGCGGCGCCTCAACCGCCCAGACCGCCGACGTCAAAACAACACACCCCATCACAGGAGTCAGCCACGGAAGGGAAAATCGAGGAATCATCATAATATTTCAGGGAAAAGAATCAGCTGTCCTCTAACGGGTACCCCAAGATCGCGCGCGGACAACTTTTATGCGAAATCAGACACCCCACCGCCCACCGCCGTCGCCATCGTCTGCGAAATCAGACACCACCCCCAGTCACAAAAAATCCCCCACCCCCACTCCCCGCCGAAAATACCGCTGTCCTCCCCCTCCAGTCCGTGATTAGAAACGTAACCCCTAGTCAACACTCACAAATTATTTCGCTTCCAGAGTTGACGAATTGCTTTTTTGAACACAGCCTGCCCGCTGTTCCGCATTTCATCCACCCACACTTTCAGTCCCGCACCTTTCATCGCACCCCATCCATGGCCAAAAAAGATACTTCCGATTCCGCGACTCTCTCCGCCGTCCCCCCAGACTCCAAAATGGACGCCGTCCGAGTCAAAGCCCTCGACCTCGCCATTCAACAGATCCAAAAGGACTTCGGCGAAGGCGCCATCATGAAAATGGGCGATAGCCATCGCGTCGATATCGACGTCATCCCCACTGGCAACTTGCTCATCGATCGCGCTCTCGGCGTCGGGGGATTTCCCCGCGGCCGCATCATCGAAATCTACGGCCCCGAATCATCCGGTAAAACAACTCTGACCCTGACCGCCGTCGCCCAAGCCCAAAAACGCGGCGGTCTCGCCGCCTTCATCGACGTCGAACACGCCCTCGATCCGGAATACTCCAAAAAACTCGGCGTCAACATGAACGACTTGCTCGTCTCCCAGCCGAGCTCCGGTGAAGAAGCGCTGCAAATCGTCGAACAACTCGTCCGCTCCAATGCCGTCGATGTCATCGTGCTCGACTCCGTGGCCGCCCTCGTCACCAAACACGAATTGGAAGGTGACATCGGTGACTCCACCGTCGGCGCCCAAGCGCGCCTCATGAGCCAAGCGCTGCGGAAATTAACCAGCTTCATCTCCAAAGCCCGGACCTGCGTCATTTTCACCAACCAGATTCGTGAAAAAATCGGCGTCATGTTCGGTAGCCCAGAAACCACCCCCGGCGGTCGCGCCCTGAAATTCTACGCCTCCGTCCGCATCGATATCCGCCGCATCGGCCAAATCAAATCCAGTGACGGCACCGTCACCGGCAACCTGACAAAATTGAAAGTCGTCAAAAATAAGGTGGCCCCACCATTCACCGAAGCAGAATTCGAAATCGTCTACAATGAAGGGATCTCCGGTACCGGTAGCTTGGTCGACCTCGCCGTCGAACAAGATATCCTCCAAAAACGGGGTAGCTGGTTCGCCTACAACGGCTCACAACTCGCCCAAGGCCGCGAAGCCACGAAGGAACTCCTGAAAAATGACCCAGCCCTCTACGCTGAAATCGAAACAAAAGTGAAGGACAAACTCGACGAAAAAAAGAAAAAATAAGTCCTCGCCCAACCCTCCCTGCCCTCCCTGGACCAAAGACATTCGTATGCGTTTGACCTTCGTCCCACCACCCGCCGGCGTGGTCCCTCCACCTTGGTACAGCCCGACCCGCCGCCGCTCCGCCCAGATCCCAGCCCCCCAGAAGACCGCCCCATGAGCCCACTGGTTGATCTGCGCAGCGACACTGTGACCCGCCCGACCGCGGCCATGCGCGCCGCCATGATGGCGGCCCCGCTCGGTGATGATGTCTTCGGCGACGACCCGAGCGTAAACGCGCTCCAGGACACCATCGCCTCCATGCTCGGCTTTGAAGCCGCCTTGTTCATGCCCACGGGCACCCAGAGTAATTTCTGCGGCATTGTCTCCCACTGCCAACGCGGCGACGAATACATCGTCGGCCAGATGGCCCATTGCTACCGCTGGGAAGGCGGCGGGGCCGCCGTCCTCGGCAGCGTGCAACCTCAGCCGCTCGCCCACCAAGAGGATGGCACGCTGTCACTCGCCGACATCGAAGCCAGTATCAAACCGGACGACGCCCACTTCGCCCGCACTCGTCTGCTCGCCCTAGAAAACACCATCGGTGGACGCTCGCTGCCCGTGGCCTACCTCGAGCAAGCCACCGCCCTGGCGCGCGCCCACGGCCTGCAAACCCATCTGGACGGCGCCCGCCTGTTTAATGCCGCCGTCGCCGTCGCCGCCACCACCGGCCAGTCGCCACAACACGAGGGACGGCACATCGCGAGCTTTTTCGATAGTACCTCCGTCTGCTTCAGCAAAGGTCTGGGCGCCCCGATCGGCTCCGCCCTCTGCGGATCCCGCGAATTCATCGCCCGCGCCCACCGCATCCGCAAAATGGCCGGAGGCGGACTGCGACAAGCCGGCCTGCTCGCCGCCGCCGCCTCCCATGCCCTCGAACATCACATCGACCGCCTCGCGCACGACCACGCCCTCATCACCCAACTCGCCGCCGGCCTCGCCAACCTGCCCGGCCTCAAAGTCGCCACTCCCCACACCAACATCCTCTTCGCCGACCTGACCGGCCCCGCCCAACATCAAATCACCGCCCTGGTCGCCCACCTCCAATCCCGCGGGATCCTCATCACCGGACTGTACCGCCTGCGCTTCGTCACCCACCTCGACGTCGATGCCGAAGGCATCGAACGCACCATCACCGCCATGCGAGAATTTTTGGCGCCTTAACAAAGATCGAACGGCTCCAGAGTCAGCGACCCACGGCTACAAAAGACCCGGATACGAAACAACGGCA
>JALRGB010000623.1 GCA_023253575.1 Verrucomicrobiales bacterium | reverse complement strand
GTTGTGGCGAACGGTGTCGTAGGTGCCGAGCATCGAGACCGCGGTGCGCATGACGTCGATCGGTTTCGCTCCTTTGGGGGCGGACGTCAGGTAATCGATCACGCCTTGAGGCAGTTCGCGTTCGGCGCGTAGGGCGGTCGTCAGGGTGGCGAGTTCCGCGGCGTTGGGCAGCCGGTTGTGGAAAAGCAGATGGACGGTTTCTTCGAACGAGACGCGACCGGCGAGTTCATCAATGTCGTAACCGCAATAGAGCAATACGCCTTCCTGTCCGCGCACGTCTCCGATCCGGGTTTCAGCGGCGATGATTCCTTCGAGTCCTTTGGCGACGATGGGCATGGCGGGATTGTGTGGTGGTTTGATTGAACGTGGCTCTAGAGTTTAAATAAAAGTGATTGGCGCCTTGTCTAGCGATTCCGCGCGTCGGGCGCGACACAGTCGGTGATTCGTCCTTGTCGGGAGCCCTGATGGTTTGATAGAGTCAGAGCTGCATGAATCGCCGCCATCTCTTGTCCGCCGCTCCCACCGCCCTGCTCCCGCTCCTGTCCGCGGCCGGTGCAGAAAAATCACCGGCCGCTCCGGCCACCGCTCCGGCCACCGGGGCGGGTCGCCGCCGGCTGCCGATTGGCATCAGCACGTATTCCTTCTGGAGATTCAAGAATGATGATTTTCGGCCCGCCGAAAAATGCCTAGAGCGAGCGCATGAATTTGGTTTTGACGGAGTGGAACTCCTTCAAATGCAATTGCCTGACACCTCTCCCGCCGCTTTGCGCGCGATCAAACGCCGCGCCTTCAGCCTCGGGCTGCCGCTCATGGGGTATTCCACCCATCAAGGGTTTGTCTCGCCAGAACCGCAAAAACGCACCGACAACATTCTCAAAACTACGCAGTTTCTGGAGGAAGCCTATGATCTTGGAATTCCGACGATGCGGGTGAATACCGGTCGGTGGGGAACCAGCAAAGATTTTGATGAATTAATGAAAAACCGGGGAATTGAGCCGCGACTCGAAGGTTTTTCCGATGACGAAGGATTTAAATGGGTCATCGACAGTTTCGCTCGCCTTGTGCCGGAAGCGGAAAAACGCGGTGTGATCATGGGGCTGGAGAACCATTGGGGGCTGGGCCTCACTCCCGAAGGCGTGCTCCGGATCGTCAATGCCATCGATTCGCCGTGGCTGCAGGTCACGCTCGATACCGGTAATTTTCTGGAAGAACCCTATCCCAAATTGGCGCAACTCGCTCCACGGACCGTCCTGCTGCAGGCCAAAACCTACTATGGCGGCGGAGAATGGTATACGCTGGATCTTGATTACCAAGTTATTGCGGATCTCATGCGCACAGCTGGATACACGGGCTGGGTCTCGCTGGAATACGAAGGCCGGGACGACGTGCTGCCATCGATCCAGAAGAGTCTGGAGTTGTTGCGCGGGGTGTTTTAAGGCGTTGGGCGGGCTTGCTGTGGGGGGGTGCGATGATGTCAGGGGGCTGGCGGCCCCCTTGGATTGCGGTGGGCGCCCCCTCTGGGGGGGCAGGGAGGATGGGGCGATGGGGGGGATGAGCCGACGCGGATGCGGTGGACGGACAAAACCGATGCTGGCGGGCGGGCGTGGACCGGGCTACCAGACAGGCCGTGATCGCCACCTTTCACCATCGAGAATTTGATTTGCGTCAGCTGCGGCGGCTCAAGCGCGAGCAGGGAGCGGTAGTGTCGTGTGTAGTGCCGACGCTGAATGAGGCGGCGACGATTGTCGGCGTTTTGGCGGCCTTGCGGCGCAATGCATTGGTTGACGAGTTGGTGGTGATTGATTCTGGCTCGATGGATGGCACGCGAGATCTGGCGCGGGCGGCGGGGGCGGTGGTTTATGAGGCGAGCGAGATCCGGCCGGATCTGGGGCGTGCGACCGGCAAAGGCGAGAATCTATGGAAATCGTTGTGGGTGACTCGTGGTGATATCATCGTTTTTATCGACGGCGATCTGCGCAACCCTCACCCGCGTTTTATAACCGGGCTGGTGGGTCCGTTATTGACGCGGCCCGAGTTGGCGTATGTGAAGGCGTTTTACGACCGACCGGGTGGCGGCGGACGGGTCACGGAAATTCTGGTGCGTCCGCTGTTGCGACAGTTTTTCCCAGAGCTGGCCGGGATGCGGCAGCCGCTGGCTGGCGAGTATGCCGCTCGGCGCGCCGTGCTCGAGGAACTTCCTTTTCCGGCTGGGTATAGCGTTGAAACCACGCATTTGATTGATTTTCTCCGGCGTTTTGGCGCGCATG
>JALRGB010000498.1 GCA_023253575.1 Verrucomicrobiales bacterium | reverse complement strand
CAGTTCGCCCGAAACGACGATCGCATCACCGCGATCACCGCTGCCATGCCCGGTGGCACCGGCCTCTCGTTGTTCAAAAAGGAAGTCCCAGACCGCTACTTTGACGTCGGCATCGCCGAGGAACATGCCGCACTTTTTGCCTGCGGTCAGGCCATCCAAGGATTGCGTCCGTTTCTGACCATCTACAGCACGTTCATGCAACGGGCTTATGACATGCTCATCCATGACATCGCCCTTCAAAACTTGCCCGTTCGTCTGGCCATGGACCGCGCCAGTCTAAGCGGTGATGACGGCCCAACACACCACGGGCTCTTCGATATCGGCTACCTCCGCCATGTGCCCAACTTCATCTTCATGTCGGCCAAGGACGAAGACGAATTCGTCGACATGCTCTGGACCATGGCCTGCCACGACAGCGGCCCCAGCGCCATCCGGTACCCCCGGGGCACCGGCCTCGGCACCAAACCGAAATCGAGTCCCACCATTTTAAAAATTGGCGAATCCGAAGTCATTCACGACGGCCATGACATCGCCCTGATCAGCATCGGCCATATGATCGACGTCGCCATCTCCGCCCGTGACCAGCTGTCCGCCCTCGGGTACTCCGTGGCTTTGATCAATGCCCGCTGGATCAAACCGCTCGATACCGCCATGCTCGAACGCTACGCCAGCCGCTGTAAGGTGCTCTGTACGTTCGAAGACCACGTCATCCAAAATGGCTTCGGCGCCGCCGTCATCGACCACCTCCACACCGCCGGTCTGCACACCCCAGTCGAACGCATCGCCTGGCCCGACGCCTTCATCGAACACGGCCGGGTCAGCATCCTCCGCGAAAAACACGGAATGACCGCCGAAGCAGCCGTCGCCAAGTGCCTAGCTCACGTTCCCCCAGTCCTTTCCCCCGTCACCACCGGGCGGGAACCCGCCCTCACGTAAATACCGGGCGGAAACCCGCCCTCGCTTAGGGTGATGCCTGACCGGTCACTTGGGATCGTGCACCGGCGATTAATTCCAACATTCCTCCCGTTCTGGTGTCCACTCTCTGTGCACACCTCTGGTCTCCCTTGTGAAGAGACGCCACCCCCATCCCCCTCACGCTCCTCCCGCCTGCCCGACCCATGAGCCGACGACGCCGTAAAAAATGGCCCTTCCTTCTGATCCTCGTTGCCGCCATCTCCGGCGGCGGATGGTGGTGGTACACCAACCACCACACCGTCCAAGATCTGGGACCAGAATACGAGACCACCACCGTCAACCGAGGAGAAATTACCAAAGTCGTCTCCGCCACCGGTGAACTCAATCCCCTCGTCAAAGTCGAGATCGGGTCGCAAATCTCCGGAACCATCGCCACCCTCAACGTCGACTTTAATTCCAAAGTGAAGGCAGGTGACATCCTCTGCCAACTCGACCCCGCCACCTACGAGGCCGCTTATAGTCAGACGCAGGCCGATGAAGCAAGCGCCCGCGCCGCCCTAGAATTGCAACAACGCACTCTGGAACGCAAAACCTTGCTGCTTAAACGCGAATTCTTCGCCCAAGCCGATTACGACAAAGCCCGGTCCGACCTCGCCCAAGCCGAAGCCGCCGTCCAACTCGCCGAAGCCCGCGTCAAAAAAGCGAAAGTCGACCTCGATCGATGTACCATCTTCGCCCCTATCGACGGCGTGATCGTCGATCGTACCGCCGAAATCGGCCAAACCATCGCCGCCAGCTTCAATGCACCCAAACTCTTCGTCGTGGCCAACGACCTGACTAAGATGCAGATCAATGCCAAAATCTCGGAAGCCGACATCGGCCAGCTCTCGCTCGGCCAAACCGTGCGCTTTAACGTCGACGCCTATCCCGATAATTTTAACGGCGAAGTCGTGCAGGTGCGCAATTCCCCCATCAAGGAGGAAAACGTGGTCAATTATGACGCCATCATCGCCGTCAATAATCCCGATCTGAAGCTCAAACCCGGTATGAACGCCACCGTCTACATCACCACCGGTGAACGCAAAGACGTGCTCCGCATCCCCAATGCCGCCTTCCGGTTCCAGCCACCTGCCCCCAACAAATCCGCCGACAGCCCCGCCAGCGGCCCGCCAGCCGGACCATCCCCGTCCTCGCTGCCCACCTCCGCCAAGGGACGCAGCGGTCCAGTCGACGAAAAAACCGTCTACTTCCTGCCCAAAAACCTCAACGACCCGCCCATACCCGCTACTGTTAAAATTGGCCTCAGCGATGGCCTCCAAACCGAAATCATGAGCGGCCTGAAAGAAGGTGATTCTTTGATCACCCTACTCAAGCCGCCGCCACCGGAAAGTCAGGGCATGGCCAACCCATTCGGCGGACCGAGCAGCGGCCGCCGCAGCAACCGGTAGTCATCCCACCTCACCGTCTTGCCCCGGCCCCGCCTTCCCTCTTACGGGCCCGCTCTCCGCCCCAAGTCCCCCACGCCTCAGTCACCATGACCCCCTCCGTTGTCAATCCTCCCGCCGCCACCACAGCCCGGAAATCGACACCTACGGCCCCGCCTCAAGATGCGGTCATCGTCCTGCGCGACCTGGTCAAAACCTATTCCTCCGAGGCCGGTGAGGTCCGCGCCGTGCGCGGCGTCAACCTCACCATCGAACGCGGTGACTTCGTCGCCATCATGGGCAGCAGTGGATCGGGAAAAAGCACCATGATGAATATCCTCGGGTGCCTCGACCAAGCGAGCAGCGGAACTTACTTGCTGGATGGCGTCGACACCTCGGATCTCGATGCCGATGAACTAGCCGACCTGCGCAACCAGAAACTCGGCTTTGTCTTTCAAGGGTTTAATCTGCTCTCACGCACGACGGCTCTCGAAAACGTGGAACTGCCGCTGATTTATTCCACGCGCCGTCTCAGTCCGGACCAACGGCAAGATGATGCCGAAAACGAGCTGGATCGCGTCGGGCTCGGGCAGCGTCTAGACCACCATCCCAACGAGCTCTCCGGCGGCCAGCAGCAACGCGTCGCCATCGCGAGGTCGCTGGTCAACCGGCCCGCCGTCCTGCTGGCCGACGAACCTACCGGCAATCTCGACACTCAAACCAGCGACGACATCATGCGCCTCTTCCGAGAGCTCAATGATGCCGGCCTAACCATCATCATGGTCACCCATGAACCCGATGTCGCGGCCCACGCCCGGCGGACCGTGATCATGCGCGACGGCCAGATCCGCAGCGATGAACGCCGGGAACCGCCCGCTGTCGTCACCGCCCCGCCCGCGCCGCCCCGCGGTCATTCGTTCTTCGGGTTCATCTACCTCGCCCTCAACATCCTTTCGACCTCCATCCGCGCCCTGCTCCGCAACAAACTGCGCACCTTCCTCACCGCCCTCGGCATCATCATCGGCGTCGGTGCCGTCATCGCCATGGTCGCCATCGGCCGGGGCGCCAGCTCGATGATCGAAGAACAAATCCGCGGGCTCGGTAACAATACGCTGACCGTCTTTTCCGGCCAGGTCTTCCGCGGCGGCGTCTACCGAGGGTACGGCGGTCCCGGCACCCTGACCGTGGCCGACGCCGAGGCCCTCGAACGCGAAATAGGCGACGCCACCGGCGTCAGTCCCGAGGTCAGGAGCAATGAACGCTACGCCGCCGAAGGCAAGAACTGGGCCGGCAATGTGCGGGGTGTCTCTCCCTCTTATTTCTTCATTCGCGACTGGCCCATCATTCAAGGCTCCTCCTTCACCGATGAGGACGTGCGCAGCATGGGCACCGTCGCCCTCATCGGGCAAACCGTGCTCGACCGCATGTTCCCCGAAGGCAATGCCATCGGCCGCACCTTGCGCATCTCTAACATCCCGTTTCAAGTGATTGGAGTACTGGGCAAAAAAGGTGCCGCCCCATGGGGCGAAGACCAAGATGACATCGTCATCATCCCGTACACCACCTGCATGAAACGCATCATCGGAACAACTTGGCTCCGAACCATTAATGTCAAAATTAATGCTGCCGACAAGATGTCTGGCTCCCAAGAACAAATCAATTTACTCCTCCGCGAACGCCATAAAATTAGCAATCCTGACATGGATGACTTCTCCGTGCGCACCTCGGATGAATTCATCCGCATGGCCACTCAGACGTCCCGTGTCATGACCGCCCTGCTCGGGTCCATCGCCGGCGTCTCCCTGCTCGTCGGTGGCATCGGCATCATGAACATCATGCTCGTCAGCGTCACCGAACGCACGCGCGAAATCGGCATTCGCCGAGCCGTCGGCGCTCGCGGACGAGACATCCGCCTCCAGTTCATCGTCGAAGCCATCGTCCTCAGCACCCTCGGCGGCGCCATCGGCGTTGGCCTCGGCATCGGTACCGCCCACCTACTCACCGAATACTTCAGCTGGCCCGCCGAGGTCTCCAGTACCTCCGTCATCACCGCCTTCGGCGTCAGCTTCGCCGTCGGCGTCCTCTTCGGCTACTTTCCCGCTCACCAAGCGGCGGCCCTCAATCCCATCGAAGCCTTGCGCCACGAATAAGCCCGGCTCGACTCACAGCCCCCGCTGACAACCTCCTCCGACCTCACCCCGCCGCCAGCGTCTTCTCGACCTCCAAAACAGCCAGCGTCGTCCTCAAGACCGAATCGGGATTCAGCGACAGACTGTCAATACCCTGTTCCACTAGGAACCGCGCAAATTCTGGATAATCGCTCGGCGCCTGCCCACAAATGCCGATTTTACAGCCCCGGGCGCGGCAGGCGGCAATCACTTGGGCAATCATCGTCTTCACCGCTGGATTCCGCTC
>JALRGB010000451.1 GCA_023253575.1 Verrucomicrobiales bacterium | reverse complement strand
TTGAGCTCAGTCTCGGCATGACGATGCCCCGCTTGCGGACGCCCGTTATTCTACCCCCTCAGGCCCCCCCACACCCGACTGACCCGCGCCCCCACGGCGCCCCCACGGCGCCACAACGACGCCCCCAATAATCCCCACTCGCTCGTCTCCTCCTCTTCCAGATAAAACCCTTGCTCCGCCAGCCACGGTCCAGGATCCGTCAGTCGCCGCGCCGAAATATCCGTGATCAACCGGAACACACCATGCGCTAACGCCAACACCGCCAGCGCCCGCCAGCGCGCCAGCCCAGTCGCAGGCACCCGGAAATCACACACCAACCAGCACGCCTCCTCCCCCGCCGCCTCCGCTAAACAAGCCACCACCTCAGCCAGCGGACCCGGAGCAAAACAATCGAGAAAAAAGGGCGTCACCACCAAATCAAAACCGCCCGCCACAACCGGCACCACCCCAGGCATGCTGGCATGCACAAACCGAATCTTCTCGAGCTCACCGCCCGCCCGTAACCAACTGGCCCGCGCCTCCCGCAACATCCCCGCACTGGCATCCACCACCGTGAAACGCGCCCGCGGCAACGCCCGACACGCCGCCTCAATCCACCGGCCCGGCCCCTCTCCCACCACCAATACTTCCCGCACCAGCCCCAGCCGCGGCAATAATACCGTCCGGCAATGCTGCAGCTTACCCCCCGCCAAGACCCGCTCCATCGCCCGGTAAAAAGGCGCCAGCCGCTCAAAACTCATCGGGTAGGCGCCCCTCCCAGCCGCCCGCCCACACGCCGCCAATGCCACCACCCCTGGCTCACCACCGCCCCCGCCACATAACACACGACATCCCACCCGTCCGCCGTGCCCATATTCAGCCAGCGCGGCCCCAGCCACTCACACACCCAACTCCACACCACACAATGAAATGCCGTCTCCCCAATTCGCGGCTCAACCCCGGCCGGGCGCCACCCAAACCAAACATGAATCTGCAACACCAGCGGTAATACCACCGGTACCAACAGCAAATCATTGAAATAACTCTGGAAAAAAACCGCGTCGACCCGCGGCTTCACCAACCAGCGGTTGCCCGCATACAACCCCAGCGCCACCCAAAATCCAAGATCCCGCCACACCGCCCACCGCCCGTTCATAACAACGCCACCAACAGTAAAACCGCCGCCAGCATCGCCAACATCAGCTTGCCCAACAAAAGGAAAATCGACATCCCCTACCCTGCGCACAGTCCGCCCGCACTCAAGCAACTGTTTGCTCCCCAACAAAATCACCCACCCCATCCCGGCCCACCGACTTCGTACCCCTCCCCAGCGCCCGACCCGCCGGGCACTCCACCCCCCCGGCCCACTCTCACGGAGTGATGTCATCCACCCGATAAAACTGTGCAGCCGGGGTCATGAGGTCGGTCGTCGACATGACTTCGCCCGCACCGGTGGCCACTCCGCCAAAATCCACCCAGCCGCGCAGTCCCGCGGAAGCGCGCACTTGATACTGCCGACCCACCACCCCGGGCCAGCTGATGCGTACCGCTGGCGCCGCACTCGCGACCACGGTGACCGACGTGCCAGCTTCCATCAACGTGCCCTCAGACAAGGAAACATCGTCAATCAAGGTCACCCAGTGGACGTTGGGTTCCGCACTGGCCGCCTGAATCCACCCAATCGTCATTTTAACCGCATTCACCGGCGGCGTCACCGCTGCGGAAAACAACGTCCAGTCAGCTCCAATAGAACCAAACCCCGGCGTAAAGCTGTTGCTGATCAAGCCCCCAGTCTCATCAAAATAAAACAATGAATACTGCGGATTCGCGCCCGCCACTTTGACCGGATTAGCCACCCAAAACGACAGCGTATACGGCGTTCCACCCGTGATGCCAAACTCCACACTCCGCACTTCCACATTGGGTGCCGGAGCACCCGGGCCGGTCGACTCCAAAATCAACATCTTGGAACCACGATGAGGACGAATGGCCCCATAAGCATCACCCACCGTCATGCTGGCCCCCTGATTCGGCTGAATCGGGATTTTCCAGTCGTCAGCCGGACT
>JALRGB010000435.1 GCA_023253575.1 Verrucomicrobiales bacterium | reverse complement strand
CTGGCTAAGGCCGGTGGTCTCGAGAATGTTTTCGATGGAGGCAGGCACGTTGACCAGCCGGAATGGTTTTCCAGAGGATTGAAACCATTTATGGAGTTCGAGCAGCAAGCGTAGTCCCGCGCTGGAGATGAACGAACACGCGGCGAGATCGATTTCCAGCGTGCCGGCGGCGACGCCGGGTAGTCGCTCGCGCACTAGCGGGGCGGTGGCTTGATCGAGAGGGCCTGCGAGCCGCAAGCGAAGGCTGTCGGAGCCTCGGTGTTCATCAATCTTGAGGGCTTTGCTCATGAGTGAGGTGGGGCAGTGAAGGCAGTCTGCTGATGGTGAATATCTGTCAGTGAATGTTTTCTGGTATGTGGAGGTCACGCATGGACGGATCAAGAGGAAATAAGGGTTGTCGGCGGGGCCGGTTATGCAATGGGCATCGGGTGGCGTATCGGTAGCTGAGCCGCATCACAGGAGGGCTGGAGGCAGGGGGGGCGGAGGTGTTTTCTGGTTGACATGAGGTTCTACAGAAACGAAGGAATAATCACATGCAGAACGAGTTCCATATGTGGAACACCTATTAACCTATGATGGCACTGATTTCCAAAAGTGGGGCACCGGCGCTTGACCGTGGGCTGGCGATTCTTGAATTGCTGGACGGGGCGGCGGGCGGTTTAAATTTGACCGATATCAGTGTGGCGGTGGGGAGTCCGAAGAATTCCACTTCGCGATTATTGCAGACTTTGATGGAAAGGAGGCTGCGAGCATGATCCGTCTGGTTGTCATCGGGGTGCTGACGGCGGCGTTCCGCGCGGGGGCGTCCGACTTTTTCTCGGAGAAGATCGAGCCGTTGCTGAAGAATCGATGCTACGAATGTCATTCGCATGCGGCTGGGAAAATGAAAGGTGGGCTGACGCTGGATTCGAAGTCGGGATGGGAGCAGGGCGGGGACAGTGGGCCGACGCTGGTGCCAGGACGGCCTGAGGAAAGTCTGTTGATGAAAGTGGTGCGTTGGACCGATGACGACCATCAGATGCCTCCGAAGCAGCCGCTTCCGGCAGACGAAGTGGCGTTGCTCGAGCAGTGGGTGGCGACGGGCGCGCCGGACCCGCGGTTGGCGGTGGCGGTGGAAAAACTGGGCTTGGCGGAGGGTGACTGGTGGTCGCTGCGGCCGCTGGTCAAACCGGCTGTTCCTACGGCGGCGGGAAACCCGCTAGATGGCTTCATTCAGGCGGCGCTGACCGGCCGGGGGCTGCGGCCGTCGCCTCCGGCCGACCGGCGCACACTGATCCGCCGCGTGTATTTTGATCTGCACGGGCTGGCGCCGACTCCAGAGGAAGTGGAAGCCTTTGTGCAGAGCGAGGATCCGCAAGCCTATGAGATGTTGGTGGATCGATTGCTGGCCTCGCCGCGGTATGGCGAGCGTTGGGCGCGGCACTGGCTGGATACCATTCATTTTGCGGATACCCATGGTTATGAACACGACGTTTTCCGGCCCAACGCCTGGCGGTTCCGCGATTATGTGATTGCCAGTTTCAATCGCGATACGCCGTGGGACCGGTTCATCCGCGAGCAGGTCGCCGCCGATGTCATTTTTCCGGATGAGCCGCATCTGGCTGTGGCGCTCGGATTCCTCGGAGCCGGCAACCTCGATATCAGCGCCGCCAACACGGCACCGATGCAGTTTGAGTACCTCGATCGCGATGACCTCGTGACGCAAACGATGTCCTCGTTCGTCAGTACGACGGCTCACTGCGC
>JALRGB010000361.1 GCA_023253575.1 Verrucomicrobiales bacterium | reverse complement strand
CCGCCAAACCATGCAAATACAAGGCCGGCTGACAATAACTCGTCCGGGTCAAAACTTCCGCCGGACCGTTCATCATCACCGTGGTTAAATCAAAATCCAACGCCTGCTCAGCCATCGCAAAAAGCTCCGCCGCCGCCGGTGAAACCGCCGCCAAATCACCGCCCATCCCAACTTTTTGCGCACCCTGACCCGAAAATAGAAGAACAACAGAATGACTCATTCCCTAAGCGCTAGCAGCTGGCAGCCCTCTTGGCAAATCAACGGTTCTTGACCAAAACACGTGAAAACCCTTTTGGGGGCCGCACCAGCCGTCGCTGGCTGGCGAAAAAGGCCCAATCAATACCCATCACTTATACCAACCACATCACCCACCCATTAGATGCCGCAACGCTGGCGCAGCCCGGATGATGGCCGCTTCAATCAATTCGGGAGCCCGGCGCATGGCTTCATCCAACGGCATGTCGGGCGGAGTGGCTGCTACAGTGCAAGTGAAACCTGCCTGCGCCGCTTCCGTGACTCGTCCACCCACGGCCACGACGGGACGTCCATGGCGCCGGGCCAGTTCGGCCACTCCGTGCGGGCCTTTGCCATTGAGTGTCTGATCATCCAAGCTGCCCTCACCCGTCACAATCAAATCTGCCGCAGCCACACTTTCCTCAAGCTGCAACAACTCGGAGACGATGCCGAAGCCGGAAACGAGACGCGCTCCACAAAATGCCATCAATCCGAAGCCGAGGCCTCCGGCTGCTCCGGCGCCCGGAGTGACGGCGATTTCCGTCGGAAAAAACGAGGCTAAGCTGGACAACGCCTGCTCGAAGGCGGAAAAATCTTCTTCTCGCACGCCTTTCTGCGGACCAAAAACGCGGGTGCACCCGCGTGGCCCAAGCAACGGATTGGTCACGTCACAGGCCGCCAGCGTTTCCACCGTCCACGGCGCCGCCGGAGGCGCCACCACATGGGAGGCAATGGGCAGGGCCTCAAATTCCCAGCCTAGGGCCGCAGCCAGACCCGCTCCGGCATCGTTGGTCGCACTACCACCGAGCCCGATGATCAATCGCCGCGCCCCGCGGGCCACTGCATCGAGCATCAGTTCCCCCACCCCGCGCGTCGTCGCCTGCCATGGCTCCAGCCGCCCGTTCGTCAACACGAGCCCCGCCGCCGCCGCCATCTCAATCACCGCCGTCCCATCAGGCAACAACGCATATCCTGCCAGCACGGGATCGCCCAGCGGACCGGTCACCGTAGCCGTCATCCATCGCCCAGCACAGGCGGCCGCCAATGCCTTCGCCGTTCCCTCCCCGCCGTCCGCGATCGGACGCTCAAGAATCTCCGCCTCAGGCCAGAGAACCTTCAACCCACACCGCATAGCCGCACACGCCGCCGGAGCGCTCAACGAGCCTTTCCATTTGTCAGAGGCCACCAAGATTCTCATATGATCAATGTGCCCGATAATGAACTGGCGCTGATTGTCGAGCGAAATGGATAAAACAGCACAAATGAGACGGCCGACCACTCGACCGCCCGGCCCCAGCCGCTACGGTGACGGCTCAACGCGGACGCGGACAAAAACGGTGATGGCTGGGGCCGGCACCGCCACCGCCCACGTCTCAGTGACCGTAGAGTCACCGTGTGCCACCTGTGAAACCAGCGTAGGCTCAGTGGACGACGGCAACCAACTGTCGAGATCCAACGAGGTCTCGATCCGGCAAACAACATCCTCCGCACGCAGGTTGCGCCGCAGGACCACCATCACCGCCCCATTCCCCCCTGGACTGGCCTGCACGCCACTCGACCCCGATGCGGAATCGGCATCACTGGTGCCCAGCGCATGTTCCACCAAGGCGGAGACGCCGTCGCGATCGACATCCCCATCGGGATCACCGACAAAACGAACGGCATCCGTACCCCCGGGAGTACCGGCGGCCGCTGCGCTGTTCCACCACGAAGCGGCCTGATTCTGATCGGTCGCGCCCGGCCGCCGAACCAGCGTCCCTCCGCCGCCGTCAGCGCCCGAGGGCCAAGGCTCGATATCGTCATACCGAGCGCGGGCCAGTTCTGCGCCGCCGGGGGCCACCAGCACCACACCCCCACCTTGATTCGCTAAACGGCCGGCATA
>JALRGB010000294.1 GCA_023253575.1 Verrucomicrobiales bacterium | reverse complement strand
CCGCTGCCACCCCATGGGGCAGCCATCACGATCAGAAGGGGACGGCTCAACCATCCCCATTGGAAAACGGAAAATGGCACGCTTTCAGCCGCCGGGCGTTACCCCGGTTTCTCGCCCGCTCGTTTGATTCCATACTGTGGTTCTCGCTAGTGTGCGGCGCGGGCACGGCCACCGGTCTGCTGCCCTCAGGCGCTTTCACGTTTCCCACACTCTATGGGTTCTGGTTTGTCCCGCTGCAGGCGCTCGCATGGGTCGGGGTCGAAGCCTGGCTGCTGTCCCACTTCGGCACCACTCCGGGAAAATGGCTGTTCAACCTGCACGTCCGCAGTCTGGATGGCAGCCTGCCCAGCCTGATGCGCGCGCTGAAACGCGGGTTCTTTATCTGGGTCTTCGCTTGGGGCCTCGGACATCCACAATGGGCACTCTTCGGCTCGCTGATTTCCCTCATGCTGTATTTGCAAAACGGCCGAATGGTCTGGGACTACCTCGTCAGCACCGAAATGATCCACGCCCGACCCCGCGCCGCCGCATGGTTCGTCTTCGCCATTTCCCTCGGCGTCTACTGGGCTGTCAAAACTCTGATGATGCTCACCCAGCCGCTGCCAGATTCGCTGCCGCCAGCCGTCCGCGCCCAGTTCCAAGAACAACGCGCCGCCCTCCGCGAAGCCTATCGCAGCAGCCGCCCGCCCGAAAATAACTAATCCCCATTCCACCCACCACCACGCCCGCCATGTCCGATAAAAACATCGTCTACTTCGACCTCGAAACCCAGCGCCTCGCCAGCGACGTGGGCGGCTGGGGGCACAAAGAAAAAATGGGATTGTCCATCGGCGTAACCTACAGCACGGCCGCCGGAGCGTATAAAATCTATAACGAAGCCGCCGCATCAGCGCTGGCCGATGAATTGCGCGCCGCTGACCTCGTCATCGGCTTCAACCACGTCGGATTCGATCTGGCCGTACTCCAGCCGTACACCATGTGGGACCTGCCCAGCCAGACCGTGAATCTCGATCTGCTGGTCGATCTGGAAAACCGCTTGGGCCACCGCCTCAAACTCGAGTCCATCGCCACCGCCAGCCTCGGCGTCGGCAAAACCGCCGACGGTCTCGAAGCCATCAAGTGGTGGCGCGAAGGACGGATCATGGAAATCGCGAAATACTGCGCCTACGATGTCAAAGTCACCAAGGCCGTTCATGAATTCGGACGCACCCACGGCCATGTCAAATACCTCGACCGCTTCAGCCGCCCCCAAGAAGTAGCCGTCGATTGGTAAGCGCTCCCGTCCCTTCGTCCCCCTGCCACCGTGTCCTCGACCGCCCCCGCCACTCCCCACCCCGGCCTCTGGGAATACGCCCCCGCGCCCGAGTCCAGTAGACCGGAGATCGCTCCGCGCCAGGGACACTTCATCGGCGGAAAATGGCCCGCTCCCAAAACCGGCCGCGTCCTCCCGGTGATCAATCCCGCCACCGGCGAAACGCTGGCGGAAGTAGCCGTCGGCAGCACCCGCGATGTCGACCGCGCGGTTCAGGCCGCGCGCACAGCCATGGCTTCGTGGTCGGCCCTGCCCGGCGCTGAACGCGGGAAATACCTCTTTCGCCTCGCACGCCTCATTCAGGAAAAATCGCGAGCCCTCGCTGTGCTCGAGTCGCTGCAGAGCGGCCACCCGATCCGAGAATCGCGCGACGTCCAGCTGCCACTCGTCGCCGCCCACTTTTTCCACCACGCCGGATGGGCCGACAAACTCGACTTCGCTTTTCCCGGACGCCAACCGCAGCCGATAGGCGTCTGCGGTCAGATCATCCCATGGAATTTCTCCCTGCTGATGGCCGCCTGGAAACTCGCCCCGACGCTCGCCTGCGGCAATACCATCGTGCTTAAACCCGCCGCCACCGCACCACTCACGGCCCTCGCCCTCGCCCGCCTCTGCACGGAGGCCGGACTGCCAGCCGGAGTGATCAACATCGTCACCGGCCCAGCCACCACCGGACAAGCACTCGTCCGCCACCCTGACATCGATGCCATCGCCTTCGCCGGGTCGAACGCCACCGGCAAACTCATCGCCACCACCACCGCCCCAACCGAAAAACGACTGTCTCTCGCCCTCCGCAGCAGCACCGTGCACATCATCATGGATGACGCCCCGCTCGATCAAGCCG
>JALRGB010000264.1 GCA_023253575.1 Verrucomicrobiales bacterium | reverse complement strand
CCAGCGGCCAGCACCTTTGCCCATTTTGCGGATTGATCTATGACGAACGGATCGTTGAGCATTGCCAAGGACTGCGCCGGAACATTGGTGGCGTCGCGCTTGCCACGCGTGGTCGCAGGCTTGGGCGCATCAAAAGCCTCGAGAAACGGATTGTGCGCGTTGCGTCGAATACGTTGGTAAACACTGCGACGTCGATCACCATCCAGCGGCCCCTTCGGCCCGCCACCTTCGGTTTTGGCAATATAATACACGTTCACCCCCGGGCCGTACATTTGAAGATCCATCTGACCGGACACGGAAAGCACAGCGTCACGAATGGACTCTGCTTCTAAGCGACGCACACGTGCATGCGAAAGCCATGTGTTGCTCGGGTCGAGTCGTTGCGCATCAGCAGAAGTCAACGCCGTCTGCCGAAAGGCTTGCGACATCATGAGAAAGCGGATCGTTTCTTTGACCGACCAGCCGTTCTCAACAAAACGCGCTGCGAGGAAATCGAGCAGCTCCGGATGCGTTGGTATTTCACCGAGCCGGCCAAAATTATCTACGGTACCAACCAGACCACGGCCGAAAAGATGATACCAAATCCGGTTCACCATGACCCGAGGTGTCAGCGGATTGGTAGGACTCGCCACCTTTTCCGCCAGTTCTAACCGCCCGCTCAGCGACGTTCGGAACGGACGGTCATCGAACATCTCCAAATACCGTCGCGGAACGGTTTCACCCGGCTGGGTGATCTGGCCGCGCACGAACAATGGCTGATCAAACGCGTCGGCTTCATGAACACCCGGTGCACGACGAGGGACCGGAATCTCCTCCTCCAGACGCCGGTAGGTCGCCATAGGCCCCTGCAGTTGAGGCAGCTGCGATAGGGAAACCGGTAATAAATCGCGGCGAATGAAAAAGTCGAGAAATGACAATTCGACGTCGCTCAGTTTTCCCTCGCGCCAATGCTCGACAGCGTCCGACAAGCGGCGGCAGTAGAGTTCGGCCAACTCAGTCACTGACCCGGGCGCCTCCCCTGACAGCAAAAAGGCGGCAGGCACGAGCTGTTCTTTGGGCGGCTGGGAACCATTGTGAAAAACTACCTCGGCAGCTCCGAAGCTAGCGCGACCTCCTGCGGCGGAACCGGAGATGGGTGAATCATCGTCCGTGACGAACTCAATATAGGCGTGGGAGCCTTTGCGGTAGGCCGTGTCCAGCCGGATCCACTTCATTTCGTCGCCACTTAATCTCTCCGCCGGATAGAGGCCGCCGCCACCAATGGCATAGTTCTCGACGACGAGCCGCACCATGCTGTGCTCGCCGAGCGCGCGCACGCTCATACTGTCCGATTCCACCTTGAAGCGAGGCGAGGTGAAAACGCCGCTTTGTTTCCGAGTCAGTGCGTGGTTGAAAACGCCCGCTGGATAAAGCCCGCGCAAGACTCGGTCGCCATCGAACTCGATGGAAAACTCTCCCGCCGGAACCGGCACACCTGAGGCATCGCCGCCCCCTTGACCCGGGGTCGCACCGGCCATAATCCAGCGGCTAGCCTCTTCGCCCCGCAGGTCCCAGCCTGGGGTGAAGTGGGTCCGGTTGAACTCGCGGCGGTCAGCCAGCTCGTTCCTCCAAAACGTGGCTAGTTCATCCCAGCCCTCTTGAAAATCTTGGCCGGTCAGACGGGACAACTTGACCCACGGATGCAGCGCGCTGGCATTGTTCGCCGCTGCGTCCATCAAGGCCGCTTGCCATGCGTCCGTGATATTGGTGGACTCGACTGACCGAGCTTGGGCCGCCCGCAGCTGATCCAACTCTTGATGAAGGTGCGCCCGTGTCACGAGCTCATCCGACGTC
>JALRGB010000191.1 GCA_023253575.1 Verrucomicrobiales bacterium | reverse complement strand
AGGCATTACTTCGTCTGGATCGGTCGAGGTGATCCGCTTCACCAGTTCGCTCATTTCCGGATGACCTGGGACGATGGCGGAGGCACCGGATTCGGCCTGACCGAAGGCGGAGTCCTTCAGATCCAGTCGCAGGTCTCCTTTACGTTTATTAGCATCCGGACCATGACAGGTGAAGCAATGATCGGAAAGAATGGGCCGGATCTCGCGGGCAAAATCAATGTTCGAGGCCGCGGCGGTAGCCGTTGAGGCGATCATTGTAGCCGTTGAGGCGATCATTGCGATCAAGCAAAATGTCTTTGGCAGTAGTGGGGCGCAGGCTGACATGATCATAAACGTCCTGCACTATGGACCATGAGTGATTCATGGCCAGCTCCATTTGCATGCGGTTCGAGCCCCTGGTTTTCTTTTTCATCGTGGTGGGGACTGTCCGTCTGGTCGTGTGCGGCGGTCTGATCAGAATTCATTTGAGCTCCCGGAATTTCGCGCCTGATCGCTGTGCGGTACGGCGCCAAAAATCGCGGTGGGTCTCCTTCATCTGAAACCCGAGGAAATGGATGGGGACCTCCTTGCCTGCTGACTTTTGCAGGTTTTTAAGTTGCTCTTCGATTTCTGTTTCTGGGATTGAGCGATTGGCTTCGCCTGGGGCGGTTTGTTCGAAGCTTCCATCGGAGATGAGAAAGATGGTGTCGGGTTTGAGGCCGAAGGCGAAGTCGAGCACGATGGGCAGTCCATTTGGGGTGGCGGTGTGGACGCCGGCGCTGCGGGCGCCGAGCATGCCACTTTCGTTCCATTCTGTTTCCATCCATTGCACGGAGCGTTCGCGATTGGGCGGGGTGGCGGCGACGAGTTCTTTGCTGAACGGTTTGTAATTTCGAACGAACTGGACCAGCGAGTAGCGGGCGTTGAGTGGCAGGGTTTTGATTAGCGTGAGTGTTTCCTCCTTGATTTTGGCGAGAGGCAGGCCTGAAGCCTGAGCTTTGTTGAGGACTGATGCTGAAACGTCAAAGAGCATAATGATGCGCATTCCTTCGGTTTTGATGCCGAAGAAGCTGAGTCCGGCCCCTCCGGTTCCACCGGCTCCGAGGGTGCCGGAGCCTAGGCCCGAGCCGAGGCCTGCGGTTCCGGCCAGATTGCCCAGCTGAGTTGACACCAGTTCGCCGGGATCAATCGGAAGAATTTGGTCAAGATCGAGTTCCGGCATTTCTGGCAGGGCAAATTCTGTGGGACGAGTGCTGGTCAGACGGTCGCTGAACGTAGGTTTTGGGGCTGCCGCTTCGTGTCGAGCCATGGCCATTTTATGTTCCCGCGTCTGCACTGGGATGCGGTATTCTTTCACGACTTCAAATGTGGCCTGAGGCTCGGCAAAAAACCGTGCCACCACCACCAGTCCGGCGACCAGCAGGCCGGCTCCGTGCACTATCACCGCCCCCGCAATGACGGCGGGCACCAGCCCGCGCCGTCGTTGGCGATCGCGGTCGCCATCATCCAAGTTTTTTGGGTGGAGAGGGTTGGACATGAGAGGAGGGTTGGTGCATTCAGAGCTCAGAGCTCTCGGAGGCGCTGGCAAAGGTCACTCCGGAGATGCCTGCCTGGGCGCAGGCATTGAGTACATCCACGACCCGCTGGTGAGGGACCTCATTGTCGGGATTCAGCGTGACTAGCGCCTTGCTACGCGCGGAGTCCGCCGATTCTTTAAAACGCATGAGGAGCGCCACCAAGCGCGGCAGGACCCGGTCGTCAGCGGCGCCGATTTCAATCTCATTGAGCACGACGGCGCCCGACGGCTGGATGTCGATGCGTTGTTCGTCTGGAATGTCCACTGCTTCCTCTTGGGCCACAGATCCGGGCAGGCCGAGGGTGATGTCACTTTCCTGTTTTATAGGCTTGGAAGTGACCATGAAGAAGACGAGCAGGAGAAAAACCATATCGATCATCGGGCCCATTTGCATTTCGACGGAAGCGTCGGGGCGGTGGCGGCGGTGAATGGCCATGTGGGTGAGGCAGGGGTGTAGAGTGGCGGCGAGCGGACCGGTGTTATTGCGGATGACTGGCGAAGATGACGGTGGCGGCACCGGCTTCGGTGGCCATTTTCATGAAGTCGCGGATCGTTTTGGCTGGGGTGTGTTGATCGGCGCGAAGGTAGAGCCGGAGCGGTGGGGAGTTCACGAATCGCGTTTTCAGGTGGGCGGCCAGTTGCTCGCGGGTCACGATGTCATTGGCGATGTGGAAATTGCCGGAGGCATCGATGTTGATGGTGTCTCGGTGACTGAGGTCGTTTGGAATCACTGCGGCCGAAGCGGTAGGCAGGCGGACATCCATTTTGACTTGTTCTTTGCTCATCTTGGTGGTGACCATGAAAAAAATTAGGAGCAAGAATGTCATATCGATCATCGGGGTGAGCTGGAATCCGGCCTCATCTGGGCTTGGCTGTTTTCGAGTGATACCCATGGTGTGAGGAGGAGGAAGTGGGGGGAGGGATCAGGCTCGGGCGTCATCCTCGGCGAGGGCGACCTCGCCGGAGAGAATGTCGACCACGAAGGAGGTGTTTTTCTGCATTTCGGACATGATGGTGACCAGTCGATTTTTGAAGAAGAAGTAGAAGAACATGGCGGGAATACCGACGATGAGGCCGCCGGCAGTGGTGATCATGGCTTCGCCGATGCCGCCGGCGAGGTCCTGGGGTTCGGATTTGCCGGCGGCGAGGGTATCGAAGGAAGCGATCATTCCGGTCACGGTGCCGAGCAGGCCGAGCATGGGGGCGATGGTGGCGAAGACGTTGAGGTAATTGATCCAGAGCATCTGCCGGGACTCCTCGCGGTCGAGGGCTTCGCCGGCCGCCTGTTCCATGGCACCTTTGTTGGCCTGGTCGCGCTGCGGATTGAGTTTGAGCAGGGCGGGGGCGATGACGCGGGCGTAGGCGGAGGGCGAGGTTTCGCAGAGTTGCCAGGCGCCGTTGACGTCCTGGTGGCGGGCGTACTGGACGAGGTTCTGATGGTCGGCGGGCGGCATCATGCGCCGGCGGTTCACCGAGAGAAAACAATAGATCACGCCGGCGATGGTGCCGATGGAGCAGGCGAGAATGAAGTGCATGAGCGACCCGCCGACCAGATAGACGTCGAGCAGGCTTTTCCGGCCGACCTCGGTGGCGGCGGGTGACAGGGTGGCGGCTGGTTCGGCGGCACGGCCCATCGAAAGAGCGAGGGCGCACCAAACTCCGGTGATCAGGATCAGGCGGAAGCGGAGGGAGGACATGGGAGGAAGGGTGAAGGATGAAGGGTGAAGGATGAAGGATGAGGGATGAGGGATGAGGGATGAAGGAGAAAGCGGTTCAGGGGGAAGTGGGGGCGTAGCGGGGGCGTCGGCGGACGGTG
>JALRGB010000183.1 GCA_023253575.1 Verrucomicrobiales bacterium | reverse complement strand
TTTTTATTCCCCTCGCCTTGGCCCGTCCCTTTTCCGCCTGACGCCCATCACTCATGCCGCTGACTGACCTCATCACCTCGTCTGACCCGTTGATCCGCCATCAAGCTCTCGAGCAGGCGGTAGCTGGCCTGCCATTAGCGGCACTGGAAGCGGAGGCGGCGGCTTTGGATTCCTTTCGCCGCACGGCACCCAACCTATATGAACGGGTGCGAGCGTGTTTTTTCCTGTATGCGTTGCATCGATTTCATCTGCCGCCGTTATTGACGGCCCGGGCTGAAACGGCCGGACTGATTCCCGCGGCGGCGCACCATCATTTGTTGGAGCGCCGATTTGGCGAAGCGGTGGATGTATTGCTGGCAGCGACAGAATCACATGGATTGACTGACGCGCTGGGATCCGCGCTGGCGCATGCCTATCACCGGTTGGCGTTGCAAAGTTTGGCCGATCAGGTGCGTGCTTCCGTGCGCCAAGTCCGGGGCAATCAATGGATGTTCCGCTGCGGGTCATCCGACGAAGTCCCGTTGCGAGTGCGCCCGGAGCTGACACGCCCGACCGGTGGCGTCCTGCCCGTGTTGCACGAGCAAACCGCCGTTCGCATGGACCTGACTCACAGTGCCTGGAGTGACATTTTTTTCCTTGGCATGGATTTCCCGGAAGGGGCCCGGGTCTTGAACATCTCGGTCAATCTGGCAGTGCAGGGACGCGACACCGCCCCGCACCCGCCGGTAGAAGCGTTTTTGCGAGTCATCGACCGCCCCGTCCTGCGCCTGGTTAGCGTCGACCTGGGCGCGAGCGCGGAGCTCACTGAGCTCGACGAAGTCTTTGATTTTGCCAAAGACCATCTGGGTCTGCTCAAAGCCGCGGTCATTGCTTCCGGACTAGTGCCGATGGGGCTGGAAGGGTCCGGCCAGCGGCTGGATCATGTCCTCGAAACCTTGATGGGCCCCGGACTGGGCCTCGAGTTGGTCAGCAGCGTGAACGGCATCCCCAAAGGCAGCCGCTTGGCCGTCTCGACCAACCTCCTCGGCTCGCTCATCTCCGTCTGCATGCGCGCCACAGGCCAGACTCGCTCCCTGACCGGACCGCTGGAAGAAAGCGGACGCCGGATCGTGGCCGCCCGCGCTATCCTCGGCGAATGGCTCGGCGGCTCAGGTGGCGGCTGGCAAGATAGCGGCGGCGTCTGGCCCGGCATCAAAGTCATCGAAGGCGCCACCGCCACCGCCGATGACCCGGAACATGGTATCTCCCGCGGTCGCCTGCTGCCACGACACACCCTGATCGGAACGCAGCTCGTCGGCCCCGAACAACGGAAAGCACTCGAGAATTCACTCGTGCTCGTCCACGGCGGCATGGCCCAAAATGTCGGACCCATCTTGGAAATGGTCACCGAGAAATACCTGCTCCGCTCCGGACCAGAATGGGACGCCCGCCGCGAGTCGCTCGCCCTCTTCGATCCCATCCTGCAGGCGCTCCAGGCCGGCGACGTGCGCACTCTGGGCGCCCTGACCACACGTCACTTTTTTGGCCCGCTGCAAACGATCATCCCATGGGCCACAACATTTTTCACCGAACGAGTCATTGATCAGGTGCGCGCTGAATTCGGTGATGACTTTTGGGGGTTCTGGATGCTCGGAGGCATGTCCGGCGGCGGCATGGGCTTCATGTTCGCTCCAGCCCGCAAACAAGAAGCATCACAGCGGCTCGCCGAAATCCTCGTGACCCACAAACGGGCGCTGAATCACAGCCTGCCATTTGCCATGGATCCTGTGGTCTATGACTTCGAAATCAACGAGAATGGGACCACTGCCTCCATGGTCACCGGCGCGGCTGCCCTCATGCCCCCAGGGTATTACGCCCTCGCACTGCCCGCCCTGCTGCGCACCGACCCCCGGGCTCTGCCCGAATCCCGCCGCCGCGAATTGGAATATTTTCGGCAACGGGCCCGCGAAACACCAGCGTATCAAGCCACTCTGACCGGACTGGTCGACACCCTACTGCCCAGCGGCCGCGGCGCGCAAACCAGCCGCGAAGATGAACTTGAATCACTGCTGGCCCGCAATGGATTTGACCCACTGGCCCACGAACGCATTCGCCTCGACCTCCAAGCCGGCCACATCGGTCTGGCCCGCAACCGCCTGCCCGCCAATACCCGCATCGAGAACGTGCGCCCCGGCGATGTCTTTCCAGCCGCCACTGGCCTGACCGAAGCCCACCGCACACTCGGCGCTGCCGCCCTCGACGCCGGCGAAGTGGCCGTGGTCACTCTCGCCGCCGGAGCCGCCAGCCGGTGGACCGGCGGAGCCGGCGTCGTCAAGGCGCTCCATCCATTTTGCAAATTCGACGGCCGTCACCGCACTTTTCTCGAAGTCCATCTGGCCAAAACCCGCCGGGTTGCCCAACGCCATGGCATCGTCCCTCTGCATGCCATCACCACGAGCTACCTCACTCATGACCCGATTCAATCGCAATTGGAAGCCGCTGATTTTCACGGTCTAAGAAATGCCGTACATCTCTCGCGGGGACGCAGCATCGGGCTGCGCATGATTCCCATGCAGCGGGACCTGCGCTTCCTCTGGGAGGAAAACGCCCAGCAACGA
The DNA here is from genome assembly GCA_023253575.1 of Verrucomicrobiales bacterium. GTDB lineage: Bacteria > Verrucomicrobiota > Verrucomicrobiia > Verrucomicrobiales > V1-33 > CAJBME01. The sequence goes on along the minus strand of JALRGB010000183.1, from coordinate 1,304 downwards.
CTGGATGAACGCCAAGAAAAAGTACGGGCCAGCCTGCGCACCGCCCTGCTCTCATGGGCCAAATCCGCCGGCGAAGGCACCGACTACCGCGATAACCAGCCGCTCCAATGCCTCCACCCGGTCGGCCACTGGTACGAAATCCCCAACCTCCTCCTCAATGGCACCCTCGCCACCATGCTGCAGCAACGCCCGGCCCTGCGCACGCTGATGCTCCATAATATCGACACCCTCGGCGCCAATTTAGACTCTGGATTACTCGGATGGCACCGCTCCACCGGCGCCACTCTGAGCTTCGAAGTTATCAGCCGCCGCCTCGACGACCGCGGGGGCGGTCTGGCCCGCGTCAATGACCAGCTCCGCCTCGTCGAAGGACTGGCCCTGCCCCGCGAAGAAGATGAATTCGCCCTCAGTCATTACAACACCCTGACTTGTTGGATCGAGATCGACCCGCTCCTGCACAGCGTGGGATTGCAGCGGACCGACCTCAACGATCCAATCAAGGTGGCCGCAGCCGTGCGCGACTTCTCACGCCGACTGCCTACCTACATCACGCTGAAAGAAGTGAAAAAACGCTGGGGTCATGGCCAAGAAGACGTTTTTCCAGTCGCCCAATTCGAACGCATCTGGGGCGACATGTCCGCCCTGCCGGAAATCCCCTGCGCCTACGCCGAAGTCACTCGATCCCGCGGCACCCAACTCAAAGAACAAGCACAGCTCGATGCCTGGCTTCGCGATGGCACCCGGGACGCCATCGACGCCGTCTGCGCCTGGGATTAAAAAAAGCCCACGGGCCAAAGGTCCCAGCTCCGCTCCCCTCCAGAACCCAAAAAACACGGCTCACGATCACCCGCAGGAGCGGGCCGACCACGCAGCAACCCGCTCAGGCCACCTCGCCGTATAGCGTAAAGACGTGAGTATCCGTGACCCGAACCGGGACGATCTCTCCTTTGAGACGGTCATGGGGCCCGGTAAAGACCACCGCCTTATTTTGCGGCGTGCGCCCAGCCAACCGTTCGGTGGTCGTCTTGGAATACCCTTCGCAGAGCACCTCAACCGTCTGTCCAACTTGAGTCCGCAATTTGGCCATACCGATCGCGTCGATCAAGGCCAGCAAATCTTTATTTCGCTCCTCTTTGACTTGTTCCGACAACTGCAACTCATCCGGCATTTCTGCCGCCGGAGTGCCCCGGCGTTTGCTGTATCTAAAGATGAATGCGTTGTCGAATCCCACCTGGCGCACAATCTCCTTGCTGGCCTCATAATCAGCCTCGGTCTCGCCAGGAAATCCAACAATGATGTCGGTC
>JALRGB010000148.1 GCA_023253575.1 Verrucomicrobiales bacterium | reverse complement strand
AGACGCCGCCGGAGGCGGGTGCTGCCGCGGCGGTGGGGGCGGGAGTGATTGAGGCGGACGACGGGGCGGGTGTGGACGCGGGTGCGGTGGAGGAAAGGGTGGTTGATGGGGCGCGAGTACAACCTGCTCCCTTTCCGCTGGCTACGGCCAAGCCGGCTCGGCTTGGATTGCGGCTGCCGACGGATAATCGCGGGCTGTTTGAGGGCAAGCCCGAGGAGTTCTATATGGGGGTAGACCGGAAGGTGGAAGGAAAGACGGGCTTAGTTTGGCAGGGCGGGCAGTTTGGATTTGTCCGCAATCCTTACCCACTCGGCGAAGAAACCATTTTTATCCGATTTCATGAGGGGATGGATATTGCGCCGACGGTCCGCGACAATCGTGGTGAACCCTTGGATTTGGTCCGGGGGATTGCGGACGGGCGTGTGGTTTTTGTCAATGGCGTCGCGGGGGCGAGCAATTACGGGAAGTATGTAGTTGTCGAGCACGATTGGGGATATGGGACGTTTTACAGTTTGTATGCGCATCTGATGCGGATTGAGATTGAGGCGGGGGTGGTGGTGCGAGCAGGGCAGACGTTGGGGCGGCTGGGGTATACGGGGAGTGGTATTGACCGACGTCGTGCGCATCTTCATCTGGAGTTGAATATGTTGCTTAGCGATGGTTTTGAGACGTGGCAGCGGCAGATGGATCCTAGTTCTTTGACGGCACCGACGCTTTTTCACGGTCACAATTTGGCGGGGCTGGATTTGGCGGCGTTGTACCGGGCCCAGGCGATGGACGAGGGGTTGACTATTCCTGAATTTCTGGCTAGCCAAGAGCCGTATTTTAAGGTGTTGGCGCCGGCTGGTGCGGAGCGGCCCAGTTTATTGCGTCGGTATCCATGGCTGAGTGCGCAGGCGTTGTCCTCATCGGCTGGCCTGAATTGTCCTTCCTATGAGATCACGTTTACGGCCAGCGGCTTGCCGCTGGCGATGGTGCCTAGCGGTCAGGTCACGCCGTATCCGGTGGTGATTGCCTCGGTGCCGTTTAACGGTCGGCATTCATGGCGGACGATGGGTCGACTCACGGGGACGGGGACGGCGGCGGCGCTCAGTGCCAAGGGGACGCAGTACGTCAAGTTGTTGACTGGCTCATTTCTGTGAGAGTGGGAGGATTCCGTCGATGCCGACTCTCGAGGTTTTACGGTGACAGATCCTAGGTGTCGATCAAAAATCAGTTGCAGACTGGCGGAAGTATACCATTTTAAGTGCTCTTATGGCCAAAACCAGTTGGATCGAACGCAACGCGCGCAAGCAGCGCACAGTTGATAAATATGCCGCTTTGCGGAAAGAATTGAAAGAGAAGAACGACTATGTCGGTCTGACTCTGCTGCCGCGCAATGCGAGCCCAACTCGTTTGGTCAATCGCTGCCAAATCACCGGCCGCCGTCGTGCTTTTTACCGCCGCTTCAAGGTTTCTCGTCTGCAATTCCGGGAGATGGCCCTTCAGGGACTGATTCCGGGAGTGACCAAATCCAGCTGGTAATTCAGCTTAGTTCAGCTTAGTTCTGCTGGATTGAGACACGCCTTGGAGAGGTAGGTACATTAATGCGTCCATCTCTCCTCCTCATTCACGATCGGGCTTTTTTGCCCGCTTACGTTCATGCCTATTTACGAATACATTGCCGCTGACCCCGAGAAGGCCTGCCGCATGTGCCGGGACGGCTTTGAACTGAATCGTCCGGTCAGCCGTCCGCCGCTGGAGGCCTGTTTGTTCTGCAAGCAGCCGGTCAAAAAACTTGTCAGTCGCATCAGTACTCCCAAGCTGACCAAACCTTTATCGGTCAGTGATGCTAAGTCTGCAGGATTTACGATTATGAAGCGGCGAGACAAGGGGGTGTATGAAAAACTTTGATTTGAGTGGTGATCCCGCGGCGCTGTGGGCGAGTGACGCTGTGGCGGCGGCTTGGTGGCAAGCGGCTCGTTATTCCTTCCCATGACTTCTGGATTTCAGCCGCTGATGGCGGTTTTGGCGGCTCCTGCTGCCGATCTTCCTCCCTTGACGGCATCGGCTATCGTGGCGCAGGTAGCTTTGATTGTGGTGTTCATTTTGTTGAATGGATTTTTTGTCGCGGCTGAGTTTGCGTTGGTCAAGGTGCGCACCAGCCAGCTGGACGAAATTATTGACGAGGGAGAACCGAAAGCGTCGGTGCGGCGGGCGATTCGCGCTCGTTATATCACGCGGAATCTGACCAGTTATCTTTCGGCAGCCCAGCTGGGGATTACGATTTGCAGCTTGGTGCTTGGGGCGCTGGCGGAGCCGTTTGTTCATCGGTTGGTGGAGCCATGGCTGGGCCCGGACGGGCTGGGGCTTGAGCCATGGTGGGTGCGCATTATCTCATGGACGAGTGCTATCCTTGCGGTGACGGCATTGCATGTCGTGGTGGGCGAACAAATGCCAAAGACATTGGCTATTTGCCGTCCTCTCGGCCTGACCTTGTGGTCGGCCTCCCCGCTGGGATGGTTTCACTGGCTGTTTAAACCGCTCAACTGGCTGCTCAATTCGGCTTCCAACACCTTGCTGCTCTGGATCTTTAAAATCGAGCCAACCGACGAACATCATAACGTCCACAGTTCGGATGAGCTGCGTTTGCTCGTTGAACAAAGTGAGGAGAAATCGGAAGTGACCGAGACAGAGCGTGACATCCTTGTCAATGCGCTGGAGCTGAGCGAGCATATTGTGCGCGACATTATGACCCCTCGAGCGACCATCGTTGCTCTCGAGGTCAACCGGGACTTTTCCCAAAACCTGCAGACCGCGCTGGATTCCAAGCACACTCGCTTTCCGCTTGTCGATACCCACCTTGAGAGCACTCTGGGTATGGTTCACATCAAGGACCTGCTGGCCTTTATTCACAGTCCGGCTCCTGATTTGCGCGCCATTGCCCGTCCTCTGCATGCGGTACCGGAATTGATGCCGCTGGACAAGCTGCTCAAGTTTTTCCTTAATAAGCATGCTCATCTTGCTTTGGTGGTCGATGAATTCGGAGGCACCATTGGCATGATCACGCTGGATGACGTGCTGGAAGAGCTGGTGGGAACGATTCACGATGAATTCGACACGGAAGACCGCGCTTTTCAGCGGCTGAGTGATGACGAATTTTTTGTGGACGCCACGCTTCCGCTGCACGAGCTGGCTGGGCTGACTGAGTTGGAGCTGGAAAGCGATGATGTGAGCACGGTGGGCGGCTACGTCACGGAGAAGATGGGCCATCTTCCGACGCTTGGGGAGACGATTGCCGTGGAAGGAGGGTGGCTGGCGACGATTACCCGCACTAATGGGCACCGTATTGTGCAGCTACAGTTTCGGCGGGCCACAGAGGAGGAAGCCGCTTCGCATACTCTGGGCGGTGGCAAGACCCGCTCCCGCTAAATGGCGGGAGGACGGGTGGTTTTGGTTTCTCGGGGGGCCGTAGGCTGCCGCAGAGTTAGGCGGCCGGAGCGAGGGAAGGAGGAGGAATCTCCAGCGGCGCCCCGTATGGAAGGTCGGCAGGCAACTCCACATGTTCTTCCAGCCAAGTCCAGAGTTGTGAAAAATCCTTGTTCACATCGCCTGAGAGGCAATCTGTGAGCATGGCGGCGGCTTCGGGATGGCGGTCGACGACGTCTTTGAAACCGAAGTCAGGTTTGTAAAAGGCGTAGACGAGTTTGCGCATGTTTTCCACTCCGGTGCGCATTTGCGTGCCGTAATCGGCAAAACGACCCGGGGAAAGGTCGCCGTCGACGAGGCCTTGGTGGATGGTTTCGCCGGCCATGACCCCGCTTTTGAGGGCGAGCATGACCCCGGAGCTGAAGACGGGGTCGAGGAAAGCAAAGGCGTCCCCGACGAGGAGCAGGCCGGGCGAGGCGCAGTGGCGGGAGTGGCGGGAATATTCACTGGTGACCCAATATTCGCCGGTGCACTGGCCGGTACTGAGACGGTCCTTGATCCACGCATTCTCTCCAATTTCTCGCTGAAAGATGGCTTCGGGGTCTTTGACTCCGTCGCGGGTGAGGTATTTACCCTCTGCCACAATGCCGACACTGATGCGGTCATTGTGCTGTGGAATATGCCAGAACCATCCCTTTTCTGGCACAAAGGCCACCGTGGTCTGCCCCTCATCGAGCCCGGTACCGCGGGTCGAACCGTCGTAATACGTCCAGATGGCGATTTTGTTGAGATAGGGGTCCTTGAGACGCCATCCCAGCTGGTTGCTGGTCAAGGCTTCCTTGCCGGTGGCATCGATGGTGAGCTGGGCGCGAATCTCGACGGTTTCGCCTGTGGAGTCGGTGGCCGTGACGCCGAGGACGCGGCCGTCGGCTCCGCGCACGAGCGATTTGACCGTGACTTGTTCGCGCACGGTGGCTCCCCGTTCCCGGGCATGATCAACCATCATCTGGTCGAATTCCGAACGCACGACCTGCCAGCTTTGGGCGATGGTCTCGCGGTCGTAGCGGTTGAAGAAATAAAACGGCTGGGAGGCACGGCCGTCTGGCTGTACGAAGCAGACGCTATATTTTTTGACGAAGGCGGATTCACGAAGTTTGGGAATCATGCCCAGCCGTTCCAGGGGTCCAAAGCAAAAGGGAATGAGTGATTCGCCGATGTGGTATCGGGGGAATTTTTCGCGTTCCAGCACGATGACCCGGTGGCCGTATTCGGCGAGAATGGCGGCGGTGCTGGTCCCGGCTGGACCGGCGCCGATGATGAGCACGTCGCAATCCGTGGAGTGAGTGGAATTGTTCTTCATGGTAGTGGGTGCTGGAGGGCGTTGATAATGATTTATACGTGCGCCGGGGGTGGTTGGTTCCCGTCGGGGTGGGGCGGAGTGTGGGCGGGTGATGAGGCTGGGCCGGCCAGTTTCTCGAACAATGGCGAGGCCATGAGGGTGGTGACGACGGCCATGATGACGAGGGTAGCGAAGAGCCCCTCGGAAATGACACCTTTTTGCAGGCCGATATTGATGATGATGAGTTCCATCAATCCGCGGGCGTTCATGAGGGTGCCGATGCCGAGGGCCTCTCGATTGCTAATGCCGGTGGCCCGCGCGGCGAGCCAGCAGGCGACGCCTTTGCCGAGGATGGCGGCGGCCAGCACTGCTGCGCAAACCAACCAGAGCGCCCCGGTGTTAATCAGGCCGATTTTGGTGTTGAGGCCGGAATAAGTGAAGAACAGGGGCAGGAGCAGGGCCACGGCCAGTGGCTGGATGCGGGCGATGAGGTCGCGAGCCATCACGGTTCGGGGCATGACGGCTCCTATGACAAATGCTCCGAAGACGGCATGAAGTTGAATGAAGTCGGTCCACCACGCCCCCAGACACATCAGGGACAAACCGGTTACAAAACCGCCTTCGGTGAGTGCTCCGTCGCGAATCATCCATTTTTCCGCGCGGGCTAGCAGTGGTTTGATGACGAGAAAAGCCAGCAGGGCAAAACCGACTCCGCCCCCGATGTTGAGTACGGCTCGGGTCCAGTCATTTTCCAGTTTGGCCAGTACCACGGCCAGCAGGCACCAAGCCATGGCATCGTCGATGGCTCCCGCGCCGATGGCGACCGTTCCCATGGTAGTGCCAGCTAGCCCTTTGAAATGAATGATCCGCGCCAGCATCGGAAAAGCGGTGATACATAGGCAGGCCCCCGTAAAAATCATGGCTGAGGCGAGCGGCACCCCGGGCGGAAATAACCCAAGATCTGTTCGTCCGTAGAACATCCAAGCCAGCAAGGCGCCTAAACCAAACGGGGCGGCCATGCCTGCCAACGAAACGGCCACGGAGCTTTTCAGGCGTCGATGGATGATGTCCATCCGGAATTCCATGCCGACGATAAACATGTACAAGGCGAGCCCGAGCTGGGAGACTGGAAATAGATAGCTTTGAGTGTCCCGGGCGAGCTGTTTTGGATCCCAGGGGAAAAGCCATCGTTGCAGTTCTGGGAAGAGCAGGCCAAAAAGCGAGGGGCCTAGGAGCACCCCGGTGATCATTTCCGCTACGACTTGGGGTTGGCCGCACCGTGCGGCCACCATGCCGACCAATCGACACGCCACGAGGATGACGGCGAGTTGGAGGAAGAACTGAATGGCGAGGTCGAGGTTGTTCATGCAAGTACGATCAGTTTAAAATGGAACACGGGATCATCCATGCTCAAAGGCATCTTTTGTGATCGCAGTTATGCCAAATTGTTATAGTAACAAATGACATAATTGGGTGTGAGCGCGGCAGGTGGCTGATGAATTTGAGAAGACGGGGCGGACTGGCTGGTGTAGGTTGGATGGCGATGGATTTGCGCCAGCTTCGTTATTATCAGGCGGTTGCTGAGGAACTCAGTTTTTCCAAGGCGGCGGTGCGGCTGCGCATTGCGCAACCGGCGTTGAGTCGGGTGGTGCAGGATCTGGAGGATGAGCTGGGGGCGCCACTTATTGAGCGCACGCGTCGGACGATGCGGCTGACTGAGGCGGGAGTGGTTTTGCTGCATGAGGCCGGAGTCTTGTTGTTGCGATTTGACGAGGCGTTGCGGCGGGTGCGGCGCACGGTGGAGGGGGAGGAGGGCGAGCTGCGTGTTGGGTATATTGGTGTTCCCACGGCTGTTTTTCTGGGGCGGTTGGTGGCGGAGTTTCGTCGACGCTTTCCCCGGGTCACGGTTCATTTGGAGGAGCGCACGCCTGAGCGGGTGTGCGAGATGGTGGCGGCGGGTCGGCTGTCAGTGGGGCTGACTCGTCCGGTTCTGGCTCATGAGGCGTTGGGTCTGAATTTGTTGCTACTCCGGCGGGAACGCTTAAGTGCGGTGCTGCCGGCGGCTCATCCGTGGGCCGGGCGAAAGCGGCTGCGGTGGGCTGATCTGGCCCGCGAGCCGCTGGTTGTCTTGTCGCGCCGGGAGGGAGTGGGACTGCATGATGAAATCATGGCTGCCTGTCGCGAGGCACGGGTCGTTCCCGGGGTGGCCCACACACCCAGTGTCGTCAACACGGTGCTTAGTTATGTGGAGGCTGGCGCCGGTATTGGTGTGATCGCGGAGAGTGTGGCGGCCCTCGGGCGCGGGGCGCCGCTTGTCTTCCTTCCATTGTACCCGCTGCGCCACGTTGATCTCAGTCTTGTCTGGTCGGCGGACGGCGGGAGCGCGGCGGCGGCCGCCTTCCGCAGCTTGGTCGCCGAGTGGCATGGTGCGGGGGTTTTGTGGCCGGACGGGTGAGGGTGAGTTTTTGTATGCCGGGCGGTGCGTGTGGTGGTCGTGGGGAGAGGGCTGGTGGCAGCGTTCAGGCCAGCAGTGGTTTGATCACGTTGCCGGCGATGTCGGTCAGGCGGTAGTCTCGTCCTTCATGGCGGAAGGTGAGACGTTTATGATCCACGCCCATGGCGTGCAGCAGGGTGGCGTGGAGGTCATGAACGTGCACGGGATCGCGCACGACGTTATAGCCGAACTCATCGGTTTCTCCGTAGACCATGCCTTTTTGCAGGCCGCCGCCGGCCATCCAGACGGTGAAGCAGCGGGGGTGGTGGTCGCGTCCGAAGTTGTCGGCGGCGATGTCGCCCTGACTGTAGGCTGTGCGGCCGAATTCGCCTCCCCAGATGACGAGAGTTTCGTCGAGTAGTCCGCGTTGTTTCAGGTCGGCGACGAGGGCGGCGGCGCCTTGATCTGTTTCTTGGCATTTTTGCCGCAGGCCGGCTGGCAGTCCTCCATGGTGGTCCCAGTCGCGGTGGCAGAGCTGGATGAAGCGGACGTCCCGTTCGGCGAGGCGGCGGGCCAGCAGGCAATTGTTGGCGAAGCTGGGCTGGCCGGGAGTGGCGCCGTAGAGGTCGAGGACGTCTTGTGGCTCTTTGGAAAGGTCAGTGAGTTCCGGCACGCTGGTTTGCATGCGAAAGGCGAGTTCATAATTCTCGATTTGCGAGGCGATGGCCGGGTCGCCGAGCGTGCCCAGGGCAATGCGGTTGAGGTCATTGGTGGCGTCGAGGAGCTGTCGGCGAGTTGAGCCGTTAATGCCTTGGGGGTTCGAGACATACAGGACTGGATCACCGGCATTACGGAACTGCACGCCGCCAAATTGGGACGGTAGGAAGCCACTGCCCCAGTAGCGGGTTTGCAGTGTCTGGCCGCCGCCGCCGCTGGTCAGAACCACGAAGGATGGCAAGTCGCGGTTGCCGCTGCCCAAGCCATAAGCCAGCCATGCGCCCATGACGGGACGGCCTGGCTGCTGGTGGCCGCTGGCGAAAAAAGTGGCGGCTGGGTCGTGGTTGATCGGGTCCGTGTGCAGTGAGCGCACGAAAGTGCAGTCATCGACCACCTTGGAGAGATGGGGCAGCAATTCTGAAAGCTCCATCTGGGCGCGGCCATGTTTTGTGAATTTAAACGGTGACCCGACGCAGAGCAGGTTTTTTTGCCCGCTGGTCATGGTAGTGATGCGCTGCCCCTGACGCACGCTGGCTGGCAGCTCCTGCCCGGTCATTTCGGTCAGCTTGGGTTTGGGGTCAAAAAGATCGAGGTGTGAAGGCGCCCCGGACATGAACATGTAGATAATCCGTTTGGCTTTGGGTGCGAAATGGAGGCGTCCCAAGGCCCCTGGCACGTCCGGGCCGCTGCCGGTTTCCATGCTGAAGAGTTTTGGATTGAAGAGCGAAGCCAGCGCGACGGCACCGAGGCCGGTGGTGCTTTGTTTGAGAAACGTGCGGCGGGCGAGTGATTGCCTGAGGGTCTGGTGCATGGCGTCCATGGCTTAGTTGGTGATAGTTTCGTTCAGGTTGAGCAGCACATTGCCGAGGGCGGTCCAGGCGGCGAGTTCACTGGTGTTGAGTCCCTCCGGTTTCGGGAGGTCGCCGACGGCCACGAGTGCGGCGGCGGCGGCTTGGTCTTGGTGGTAAGTGGCGAGTTGGGATTCGATGGTTCTGGCTAGGATCTCGATTTCGCGGGCCTCTGGTTCGCGGCCTAGGGCGGTGCGCCAGGCAAAATGCAGTCGCGAAGCGGTGTCGGGGCCTCCTTCTCGGAGGATGCGCTGGGCAAATCCGCGGGCGGCCTCCACGAAGACTGGGTCATTCATGAGGACGAGCGATTGCAGCGGGGTGCTGGTGCGGGCGCGTTGAGCGCTGCAGAATTCTCGGGTTGGAGCGTCGAGGGTGATGAACGAGGGATAGACCGTTGAGCGCCGCCAGTAGACGTAGAGACCGCGGCGGTACAGGTCGGTTCCGGTGGATTTATCGTAGTTGTAGCCGCCCATTTCATTGATTTCCCATGTGCCGGGCGGCTGTTGCGGCTTGATACTCCGTCCGCCGATGTGCGGATTGAGGATGCCGGCAATGGCCAGTGCGTTGTCACGGATCATCTCGGCATCGAGTCGCTGCCGTGGCCCGCGGGCCAGCAGCCGGTTTTCGCTGTCGCGGGCCAGAAGGTCGGGAGCGACACGGGCGGACTGGCGATAAGTGGCGCTCATGACCATCTGTTTCAGGATGCGCTTGGTGTTCCAGTCGGTCATGAAATCACCCGCCAGCCAGTCGAGTAGCTCTGGATGACTGGGCCATTCCCCTTGCGAACCGAAATCATTCAGCGTCTTGACCAGTCCGGTGCCAAAAAGCATGGCCCACCAGCGGTTGACGGTCACCCTCGCGGTCAATGGTTGATCTTTGGAGACCAGCCATCGGGCGAAGTCGAGGCGGTTCAGTGGCCGGCCGTCTTGGGGTGGGGGGATTTGTGGCAGAAATGCCGGGACTCCCGCTGCGACCTTTTCGCCATCGAGATCGTATTGCCCCCGGACCTTGATGAAAGTGTCGCGTGGTTTCTCCATTTCTGCCATGACCATGGTGTTGGGTATGGCTTGTTCCAGATCGGCCTTGGCCTTGCGTTCCTTGGCGACACGTTGCTCGGCGAGCGCGTATTCAGGCGCGTGGGTGTCGCGGAAGAATGTTTGCAGGCGCGTCTTTTGTTCCGGGCTGCGTTGATCAGCAGGAATTGCGGCGAGCGATCGGAAGGCGGAGTCTCTCAATTGGGCGACTTCTCCGGCGGTGAGGGCGCGCTCGTAAAGCCTGAAATCATCCACGCTTCCGGCAAACGGGGCGCCAGCGGCTCCCCGGCGGCCTATGCTGAACGGCTCCATTGTTTTGATGGTGTCCGTCAGTGCGTCGGTCACCACGGTGGTTTTTTCGAGTTGTCCGTTTACGTACATGTGCACGCCGGATGCTTTGCTGGAGCCGTCGAAGGTCACGGTCAGATGCAAGAACGTATTGGCGGGCAGGTCACGCTCTCCTTGGACGTGAATAGCCACTGCTGGCCACTGGCTGATAAGATGAAAGCTGGGCTTGGTCCCGTGGAATTCCACATCCCACCCGCGCAGACGGTCGGATGATTCTAGTTTGCCGAAGGGCGAACCCCCTTCTGGTTTGAGGCGCAGCCAAGCGGAGACGGTGAAGGGCTGGTCTTTTTCAAAACTGAAGAGATCGCCGTAGTCGATCCATCCTGCTTTTTCGACGCCATAAGCCTGACCCAGCACTCCTTCAGCGAAGGTGCCGGTGCCCTGGAGCTTGCCCTCGATAGCTTTTCCATCGTGGCCGGTTCCTTGGCCATCGGTGTCGAGCGGAATATGAGCCAGCAGTTCTGGCGATGCGGGGTGAGGAGTGGTGGAGGCGTGTTCTTTTTCCCAGTCGGATTGCCGTGCGGTTACGGAGGCTTCGAGTGTGACCCGGTGATTTTCGGCGGCGGTGATTTCGTTGTCGAGCCGTTGTTGTTCGGCTTCTTGGGCGGGTGAGGGGACTGGTAAGAACGGCTGGGGATTACGGTCGCGCACGCCGTCTTTTCCATTTTCGGGCACGTTGTGAAAGAACGCGTAGACTTGATAAAAATCTTTTTGGGTGATTGGGTCGTACTTGTGGTCGTGGCATTGGGCGCAGGCGACGGTCATGCCCATCCAGGTCACGCCGGTCGTGGCGACGCGATCCACGACGTAGAGGTTGAGATATTCTTTCTCAATCAGGCCGCCTTCGTCACTGGTCATGACATTGCGATGGAATCCAGAAGCAATTTTTTGTCGGGTGGTCGCATTGGGCAGCATGTCACCAGCGATTTGTTCAATTGTGAACTGGTCAAAAGGCATGCCTTCATTGAAGGCGTTGATGACCCATTCGCGCCAGAGCCACATGTCTCGGAGTGAGTCGTTGTGATAGCCGCTGGTGTCACCATACCGGGCCAGATCAAGCCAAGGCACGGCCAGACGCTCGCCGAAATGGGGGGAGGCCAGTAGGGTGTCGACTGCGGCTGAAAATGCGGCTTCTCGATCGTGGGCCGCGGCTTTCACAAAGGCGTCGACTGATTCAACTGTGGGTGGAAGTCCGGTCAGATCGAGGGAGACGCGGCGCAATAATCGCGCGGGTTCCTCCTCCGGTGCCGGTGCCAACCCCTCCGCGGCCAGACGCGAATGCACGAAGGCATCAATGGGGTTTGGCGCAGCGCTTTCCGGCACGGGTATGGGTTTGACTGATTCGAATGACCAATGTCCAGTCCAGACGGCACCTTGTTCTACCCACCGCTTTAGCAGATCGGCTTGTTCGGGTTTCAGGAGTTTTGATTCCCCGGGAGGAGGCATTACTTCGTCTGGATCGGTCGAGGTGATCCGCTTCACCAGTTCGCTCATTTCCGGATGACCTGGGACGATGGCGGAGGCACCGGATTCGGCCTGACCGAAGGCGGAGTC
>JALRGB010000127.1 GCA_023253575.1 Verrucomicrobiales bacterium | reverse complement strand
CATTCGCGGCCTCTGCTTGACGCCAGCTGTGGCTGCGGCATGACCATGGCGTGCCACCGTGGCGTCCCATTGCCTTTAGCCCGAACTTTCGCGTCGTCGCCGAAACCGACGACTGGATCGTCGTCGACAAACCAGCCCCCCTCCAAGTCCACCCCGCCAAGCCCGATAGCCCACCCACGCTGCTCGACGGCCTGCACCACCTGCTAGCCTACGACATCGCCAACGGCGCCCGCCTCTCGATCATCAACCGCCTCGATCGCGAAACCAGCGGCCTCGTCCTCGTCGCAAAAAACTCTCAAACGGCCCGGGTTTTTGGAAAAGCCATGATGCGGCGACAGGTGGAGAAAAAGTACCTCGCTCTCGTCCGTGGATGGCCGGTCGATGACCAGTTTGTAGTCGACGCCCCGCTGCGGCGGCGCGGTGAATTTGATCCGGAAGCGCCCGTCTATCTAATGCAGGCCCCGCACCCGGAGGGAGCGCCCAGTCGCACCGAAGTCGTCGTCACCGACCGCTTCACTAAAACTGTGTCGACCGGAGAAACCATCCGCTGTGCTCTCGTCATGGCCCGACCAGTGACCGGCCGCACCCACCAAATCCGCGTCCACCTCGCCCACGCTGGCCACCCGCTCATCGGCGACAAACTTTACGGCCCGGAAGGCGCTGCCCCTTACCTTGATCACATCGAATCCGGATGGTCGCCGTCACTCGCTCAACGATTGCTCCTCTCGCGCCATGCTCTCCATTCGTCGTACCTCGCCATCACCACCGAAGCCGACGGCACGCTGGCTTTCGAAGCGCCCCTGCCACCCGAACTCACGGCTTGGCAGGAGCCCTGAACGTCCGGTTGCGTATGGTCGACGTCTTTGAACGCTCGCGGCGTTCCGACAAAAGCCAACACCACACGCAAAACCGTCTCATCCCGCCAGCGGCTGGCAGTTGCCATCGCCGCAGTCCATGCCACTGGTGTCTTCCCCCCGCCTGCCTCTCACCCGTCTTTCTGACGCGCATCCCCGTTCATCCCCCATTCTTTTGTTCTCATGCCGCTCTGGCTTGCCATTCTGCTGCCTATCTTGCTGGCTTATCTAGCCGGGGCCACCCCATTTGGCTGGCTGGCCGGCAAGGCGCGCGGACTTGACTTGCGAGAGCATGGCAGCGGCAACATTGGAGCCACCAACGCCATGCGCGTCCTCGGCCGCGGTCTGGGCCTGCCGGTTTTCGGTCTCGATGTCCTGAAAGGTCTACTGCCCGTCCTCGGCGCCGCTTGGTGGTCTGAAGCGCACCCTGGGTTCGCCGGCCATCCGCTCGCCGCCCAGTCGACCCCGGTGCTCGCGGGCCTGAGCGCCGTACTGGGCCATACTTTCACTTTCTGGCTCGGCTTTAAGGGAGGCAAAGGCGTGGCCACCAGCGCCGGCGTCATGCTCGGTCTCGCCCCATCCGCCCTGCTGGCCGCCGTCATCGTCTGGGCCGTAGGCCTGAAAACGTGCCGCTACGTCTCTCTCTCTTCCATCCTCGCCGGCTGGACGCTTCCGATCGCCGTTACCATCCACGCCTGGCACCACGGCCGCTGGAACGTGCCGCTCGTCACTCTCGCCCTGCTCATCGCCGTGCTGGTCACCCACCGCCACCGCTCCAACCTCTCACGCATCGCCGCCGGCACGGAACCGAAAATCGGTGGCCCCAAAAGCCGCCCCCAACACCCACCCGATGGCCCGCGCTAATCACGGAATCAAGCCGGCCCCCGCCCCGCCCACCTCGTCCGCCAACATCACCCGCTCCCGCTCCAGACCGTGCCCACTACCACTCATATGAAACAAATCGGCATCATCGGCAGCGGCAGCTGGGGCACCGCACTGTCCGTCCTGCTCGCAGGCAACGCCGACAAAGTCATCGTCTGGGGACGAGAGCCCAGCGTCATCGCCTCCATTAACTCCCTTCACCAAAACCCCGGTTACCTCCCAAATGTCGTCCTCCCAGACCACGTCAGCGCTACTACCACCCTCGCCGACCTCGCCACCTGCGATGCCGTCTTCGTCGTGGTCCCGTCCAAAGCCGTCCGCCCCGTGGCCCAACAACTGGCTACCCTCCCGCTGCCTCCAGAAACCCCACTCGTCAGCTGCATCAAAGGCATCGAAAATGGCTCCGGCCTGCGCATGTCCCAATTGCTCAGCGACGCCATGCCCGCCCAACCGGTAGCCGTCCTTTCCGGACCAAATCACGCCGAGGAAATCGCCCGCCGCCAGCCCGCCGCCGCCGTCATCGGCTGCACCAATCAGCTCATCGCCCGCCGCCTCCAAGACCTCGTCACCCTGCCATGGTTCCGAGCCTATACCAGCGAGGACCTCGTCGGCATCGAGTGGGGCGCCGCCGTCAAAAACGTCTTTGCCATCGCCAGCGGCCTCGCCAGTGGCCTCGGGCTCGGCGATAATGCCC
>JALRGB010000069.1 GCA_023253575.1 Verrucomicrobiales bacterium | reverse complement strand
CGACGCCCTGGAGAAGGGCACCAGCTTCGGCGCCCCCTGCGCCCTGGAGAACAAGCTGGCGGAGATGGTGATCGACGCCGTGCCGTCGGTGGAGATGGTGCGCTTCGTGAACAGCGGCACCGAGGCCTGCATGTCGGTGCTACGGCTGATGCGCGCCTTCACCGGTCGCGAGAAGATCATCAAGTTCGAGGGCTGCTACCACGGCCACGCCGACATGTTCCTGGTGAAGGCCGGCAGTGGCGTGGCCACCCTGGGCCTGCCGCCGTCGACCGGGGAACCGCCGCTGGCTGGGTCACCGGCCTTTGAAGCGCAGCAGGAATGCTGTCTGGATGGTTTGGCCTGGTCGAAGTGGCCGTTGACCGATGAATCGGTGCGCGAAGCCATCGCTGATTTTAAACGAGTTGCTTGGGGGTCGCTGACGGACAATTTTTTGTGGTGGAACTGTCGTGGTGGGAGCGATGTATTGAAGGGGGATCTGGCCAGCGATGCTGACTGGGAGGTGATTCGCGGCACGGCTCGGCTGGCGGCGCGTGTTTGCCGCGAAGCTGGGTTAAAGGGCTTTTTGTTCGACACCGAGCAGTACGGTTATTATGCGGGAACGAATCGTCCGTATCCATTTGGGTTGGGGGATGCGGAGTTATTGCGTCGGCGTGGACGTGACTGGATGGAGGCGGTGCAGTCGGAATTTCCGGAAGTGAGGGTTATGTTTACGTTTGCGTGGTCGCCTGATCTGCCGGCGGCGGGATTTTTGGCGGGGGTCAATGATTTTATTGACGGTATGCTGGACGGGGTAGTGGCTCCGGGGCGGTTGATTCACGGGTATGAAAACACCTTTTATTATGGTCAGGCTGCGGGGACGCGGTTTACGGAGAATGGGTTTGCTGGTGGGCGCCCGCGGTATGCGGATGCGAGGGAGTCGATGCGTGGGTGGCGCCATTTCAGTCGGCATCCAGCTCAATTTGATGCCTTTGTCGACGTGGGCATGGCGGCGTGGATGGAGAGTGATCCATGGAATTTGTGGTCTGGTTTCCCCAGTGGGACGCGGGACACGGTCTGGTCGAATGTGCCGCTGGCGCTGGCCTACAGCGATGAATACGCATGGTGCTGGTCCGAGCACACCAATTACTTCCACAGTGCCACGGCGGAGGAACCAGCGGCGGCGAGACTGAATCCGTTTTTGGCTTCGCTGACGAACCAGACATTGAATACCGGCCGGGAAGCGGTGGGGCGGCTCAGCGAAGACTTTGTTTCCGATCCGCTGACGCGCGGATGGTATTTTGACTTTGATTTGCTGACGGCAGGGCGTCGCTTGCAGCCTGAGCAGGCGGTGCCGGTGTTGGCTGCAGAAACGAGTTTTGCCATCTGGTCGGCAGCTGACCGAGCGGTGCGCTTTCAGGGAGCGGTGCCGGCTGCGGCGCCAGGGGAGCGAGCGGCGCTCCGACTGGGCACGCAGCGTCGGCGATTTGTGCATCCCCTTCGGCCATTGCCCGTGACGCAGGGATTTGCGGCCACGCTGGATTTTCGCATCGACGACTTTGGCAGTGATCTTGGGAATCCTCTGGTGTTGGGGATTTTTCACAGTGAGGCTCCGGTGGATCGTCGCGCCTTCGCTTTGCACATTGCTGGGCCAGAAATTTTTTCCTGGCATGTTCCGCGGGCGGGAGCGCCACCAGTGACGACGGTGACTGCGCCGATGGAGCGCGGGCGGGACTATCGGGCCCGGTTTGATTTTGACGCGGCGACCCGGCAGTTTGTCGGCACGCTGGAGGAAGTGGCAACGGGAGTGGTGCTCGGCCGGACGGAGGTGGCGGAGTTTTTGGCCTCGCACCCGAGGTTGGACCTGGTGGCCGAAGACAACAAT
>JALRGB010000018.1 GCA_023253575.1 Verrucomicrobiales bacterium | reverse complement strand
CGGCACGGCGCCGTTTCTTGCGCAGCCCGCCCCTTTAGTGACCCACTGCGCCAAACTAACGCGCGAAGCGGGTCGCCTGGATTGGTCGCGTCCGGCGGTCGAACTCGAGCGCCTCATCCGCGCGTATGATCCATGGCCTGGAACGCACACCCTGCTGCCAGCGTCGTGGGGAGGTCGCATTCTCAAAGTGTTTCCTCCGGTTTTGGTTGTTCCGCGGCCGACCGCGGCGGTGGCCCATCCGGGAGAAATTATGGCGGTTGACCGCGCGACGGTCACGGTGGCGGCTGGAACCGACGCCCTGATACTTCATTCATTGCAGACAGAAGGCCAAAAGCGCTTGATGGTTAGGGAGTTTCTGGCGGGGACCCGACTGGCGGTCGGCCAGGTTCTTGGTCAGGCGGTGGCCGGGGCGGAGTGAACGGGTGTTTATTTCTGCTCTTGGACGAGGAAAAAACGCCAGCCAGTGAGCGTCGACTTTTGAAAAACGCCCTGCCGCAAGCGACCTTCCAGCGCGTAAGTGAGCTGTCCTTCGTCTTGGGTCATCACCGGATCAAAAACCGCCTGTAGTCTGGGATCAATCTCGGCCGGGTGTTTGAACAGCTTGTCCGAATGGCGGTGAATGGCGATCTGCTGGTCGCGGGTCAGTGCGTAAAAATAGAGGGTCTCCGGGAAGCGGGAATGCTGATCCACCAACTGGGAAATCAACCTCGTCCGGACCGACACGCCAATCGCTCCCACCATGCGTTGGTTTTCAATAATGGGGGTGGCGACCACGATCGAGCGATGGCCGGTGGACCGGCTGATAATGAGACTGCCGAGCACGTCCTCGCCGGCCAGCAGCCGGGGAAAATAATCGCGCCCCTGCAGCGTCTCGGTCGCGAGGTCGCCTGCGACTGTGTAATACCGGCCGTCCGGCAGGGCAAACCAGACGGCCGCGTCCGTACCCATCGTTTCGTCGAGGATTTTGAGCGCGGGTTTGATGGCCTCCCAGCGGGCCGAACGCGCATCAGAGGTGGCCGCCAGCACCTTCTCCAGTCGCAAAATTCCCGCCAGATGCTCCTCGACCAGCCCCTGAACCGCCCGCAGCGCAATACGGCCGTCTACCATCATGGGGCCTTGATCATTAACATGTTTTGACTCATCTGGTGCCGCGTGTAGGCAACAGACGATCCCGGAAAATAACCACAGACCTGTAAACAACCGCCGCACTCGGCGTTTCACAACAACAACGAAAGACCGATCATTAGACCGGGCAACAAGGGAGGGAATCAAGCTCATATGCCGTCATCGTATGGATCGACCTGTCCACACGCAAGCCCGCCCCCATTCTTCAGATACTCCTGGCTGCCCCAAACTCGCCTTCTCCAGAGGGGGACACTGTGCCGACCCCAATATCAAAACCTCGTCGTCCATGGGTAGCCTGTGGTCTCACTCGGATGTAAGCGTCTCAGGCCAGCGAATGGGTGCGCTGGCGACGACCCAAGCCGCATCGGGGGTGCGTTGCGATAGCTCTAAGCATCGCGCTGGGACCTTTTTTCAGGCTCGCTCGGCTGGTGAATGCTAAATAATTCACATAAAGCACTCATATTTAATTAATTGTAATTTTTTTGCCAATTCGTCATCTCTGCTTTTAAGCTAAAAAACTATGATTTCTTTGAAAAATCGGGAGTCTCGCGTCATGGCAGCCCTTATTTGTGTTGCAATCATAGAAAATCTGCATATGATAGTATTACAATCGGTTCAGACTATATTATCTGAAAATTTCCGGTGACTCCTGTTTGGTCGTCCTTTTCGAAATCGAAATTTCATGGCTCCACAATCTGCGCATTTACCGCGACTGGGTCAGCACCTTGTACGGTCGGTTGGCTGTCTGGCGGCGGTTTCCCGAGTTTTTGCTGACGGTGATGGGGTGACGACGGTCAAGTATCGTTATGAGTCGTATGACGAAGCGGACAACCGGGTTGACGTGCTTTC
>JALRGB010000007.1 GCA_023253575.1 Verrucomicrobiales bacterium | reverse complement strand
TTGAGCTTCTGGGAAAGCGGCCAGCAGAGGAGCGACCTCCGGGGCGGGTGTGTCCGTTGTGGCGGGAGTGTCCGTTGTGGCGCTGGCGCTGCTGAGGGACGACGTCAGCAGGAGGAGGGGAAAAAGAGCGAAGAGGCTGGCATGATCCTTGCAACTAGAAGTGAAGCGAAAAGTTGCGTCTGCGCCAGTCCGCGCTTCGGTGTAGGATTGTCGCGGTTCAGTCGCGTTTGTCCCCTTTTACCATCCACACCTCATCTCATGCCCATTGCCACACCTCAACAATATGCTGCCATGCTTGACGCTGCGCAGGCCGGCGACTACGCGTATCCGGCGATCAATGTCACCAGTTTGCCGACCATTAACGGGGCGCTCAAGGCATTTGCGGAGTCGAAGTCTGACGGCATTATTCAGGTGTCGACGGGTGGCGGGCAGTTTGCATCGGGCACGTCATTGAAGGACATGGCCTTGGGGGCGATTGTCTTGGCTGAGGCGACGCACCGACTGGCCGAGAGATATGATGTCTTGGTGGCGCTGCATACCGACCATTGTCAGCCGGATAAAGTGGGAAAATTTTTGGAGCCGTTATTGGCGGCCACTGCGGCGCGCCGGAAGGCTGGGCTGGGAAATCTGTTTAATTCCCATATGCTTGATGCTTCGGAACTTCCGTTAGCGGAGAACATGAAGTTGAGCGCGGCGCTGCTTCGGCAGTGTGCGGATCTGGAGATTATTCTGGAAGTCGAAGCGGGCGTGGTCGGTGGGGAGGAGGATGGCCATGATACGTCTGGGGTGGCTGCGGAGAAGTTGTACACGACGCCGGAGGACATGGTGGAAGTGTATGAGTCGTTGAAGGGGCTGGGGCGGTATATGTTTGCGGCGACCTTTGGCAATGTGCATGGCACGTACAAGCCGGGGGCGGTCAAATTGCGTCCGGAGATTTTGAAGCATGGTCAGGATGCGGTGATGGAGCGGTACGGACGGGCGGCGGAATTTGATTTGGTCTTTCACGGCGGGTCGGGCACGCCGTTAGAGGAAATCCGGGAGACACTGGCTTACGGTGTTGTGAAAATGAACATTGATACAGATACGCAATATGCGTTCACCCGTCCGTTGGTGGACCATATGATGAAAAATTACGACGGGGTCTTGAAAATTGACGGGGAGATCGGCGACAAGAAGGCGTACGATCCGCGTGCGTATTTGAAGAAGGGTGAGCAAGGATTGTGTGACCGGATGAAGCAGGCGTGTGACGATCTGCGGAGCACGGGGCGGACGATTTTTGGCACGCGCTAATGGAACCTTGGGGACACTGGCTCACGGGCGGCTGGCTCGTTCGTTTGCCTCTGGCGACTGTCTTGATGGCGGTCGTCATGGGGTTGGGGGCTTGTTCTGGATCTAAATCCGGGGCCGGTTACCGCTATGAGTATGTCCGAGGTCGTACGGCGACGTTGACGCGGGATGGTCGGGCCGTGGCGCCTCCGGGAGCTCCGGCCGCGGTTCATCGCGCCATTCGGGCGGGTAACGAGATTTGCGGCAAGCCGTATCGTCGAGGCGGCGGACACGGTCGGTTGCATGATACCGCGTATGATTGTTCCGGGGGCGCGTCTTATGTGCTGAACAAGGCGGGACTCATGAAGGGATCAATGCCATCCGGGCCGTTCCGACATTTTGGTCGGCGCGGTCACGGGCGTTGGATCAATGTTTATGCTCGTGAGGGGCATGTCTTCTTGGTGGTGGCGGGGTTGCGATTTGATACCAGCACGCATGGGGGACGCGAGGTCGGGCCGCGATGGACGAACCGTCCGCGGTCGACGAGGCAATTTGTCGTCCGTCATCCGGCGGGACTCTGAACGGGTGACATTTCTGCTATGGCGGCTGGCTGCGATTGGTCGCAATCTAAATGACTTATGGAATTGGATGAACAACCGGTCGGTCAGCGGGTGGACGTGAATCTGGCTGGACTGCGGTCTGGGCGGCCGCTGGTGGCGGTGACGATGGGGGATCCGGCAGGAGTCGGGCCGGAGTTATCTTTGCGTTTATTGCGGGATGCGTCGGTACTGGCGGAGTGCCAGCCGGTGATTTTCGGCGATGCGGGAGTCTTGCGGCGGGTGGCGGAGGCCTTGGGTTGGCCATTTGATGAGGCGTGGGTGTGGGGCGGGTTGGAGGAGGCGGGGAGCCAATCTGGGGGAATCTGGCATTTGCCCGGGCCGGAGATGTCCGATGTGTGGCAGCCGGGGGTTTTCACGGCAGAGACAGGGGCGGCGAGTTTTCGTTATATTGAGCAGGCGATTGCGGCGGTGCGGGACCGGCGGGTCTCGGCGGTGACGACGGGTCCGATTAACAAGACGGCTTTGCATGCCGCGGGCATTGAATTTCCAGGGCACACGGAGATTTTCGCGGCCCGTACGGGGGCTGAAAAATGGTGTATGATGCAATGGTCGGAAGTCGTCACCTGCACGTTTGTCACGTGTCATGTCGGCTATGCCGAGGTGCCGGCCCTGCTCGGGTGCGAGCGGATTCTTGACGTGATTGAGCTGACGGCGGCGGCGTTGCGGCGATTGGGCGTGGCCGACCCCGAAATCGTCGTGTGCGGCCTGAATCCTCATGCCGGCGAGGGTGGACTTTTCGGGCAGGGCGAGGAAGAACGCGCCATTATTCCCGCCGTGCAGGCAGCGCGGGCTTTGGGATTAAATGTGCACGGCCCCCTGCCGCCAGACACATGTTTCATCCCGGCACGGCGCCGCACGACCGATGCCTTTGTGTGCATGTATCACGATCAAGGTCACATTCCCCTCAAGGCGCTGGCCTTTGATTCGGCCGTCAATACGACCCTCGGACTTCCTGTCGTCCGCACCAGCGTGGACCACGGCACCGCCGGGGACATTGCCTGGCAGGGGAAGGCCGATGCGGGCAGCCTCCTAGCGGCCGTACACCTCGCCGTACGCCTCAGCGGCGTCAGTCCCGGAGGGGAATAGTGCGCGCGCCGG
>JALRGB010000740.1 GCA_023253575.1 Verrucomicrobiales bacterium | reverse complement strand
TTTTGGATATGATCCTGAGGCTGATTACTATCGCATCACGCGGGAACTCGGCAGTCGGCGCCTCAATTTGGCTATTCCCCACGAGAGCCTGATGGTCACAAAGTCGATCGGAGCCGTGCCGCATACGGGTGGCAAGCGGTTTGAGGCGGAGAGTGCGTTGAACAAGACACTTTTGGAATGGCTGGAAGCAGGCGCGCCGAATGACGACCTTGCCACGGTGGCGCGGGTGACGGGGATCGAAGTGGCTCCGACGCAGATGGTACTGGAGGGGAAGGGAGCGCGGCAGCAGATGACGGTGCGGGCCCGGTACTCGGATGGAACGGACCGCGATGTGACGGCGTTGGCCACTTTTATTACGAGCAATGCTGGCAGTGCGGCGGTGGAGGCGGGGGGGCTGGTGACGTCGGCGGAGAGGGGAGAAGCTTTTGTGATGGCGCGATTTGCGAGTTTCACGGTTGGCAGTCAGGCGATTGTGATTCCTGAAGGCTTGCAATATGAGCGTCCGCAGATGCCGGAGGCCAACTATATTGATGAGTTGGTGCACGAGAAGCTGCACAAGTTGCGATTGGTGCCATCGGGTGATGTTGAGGACGCGGTTTTTCTGCGTCGAGTGTATCTGGATGTGGTCGGGCTGTTGCCGACGCCTGATGAATTCAGTGCGTTTATGGCGGACGTTGGAGCGGACAAGCGGGAGCGGGTGATTGATGAATTGCTGACCCGCAAAGAATTCACGGAGCTGTGGGTCATGAAGTGCGCCGAGCTCCTGCAAATCCGCACGAATCCCACCAATCAGGTCAGCTACAAAAGTTCGCTGTTGTACTTTAACTGGCTGCAGGAACGGATTGCTAAAAATGTGCCGTTTAATCAGATCGTGCGGGAGATTATTTCGGCCACGGGCGGCACCTTCAAAACGCCGGCGACCAATTATTATCAGATAGAAAAAGACACGCTCAAGCTCACGGAAAACTTGGCTCAAGTCTTTATGGGCATGCGTATTCAGTGTGCGCAATGCCACAACCATCCGTTTGACCGCTGGACCACCGATGATTATTATGGCTTTGCCGCCTTTTTCTCACAGATCGGGCGTAAGCAGAGTGAAGATCCTCGCGAGTTGATTGTCTTTAACAGCGGGGGTGGCGAGATGAAGCATTTGGTGGGCGGACGCGACATGAAACCGAAGTTTTTGGGCGGGGTGGAGCCGGAGTTGAAGCCGGGGGCTGACCGGCGTGCGGTATTGGCGGAGTGGCTGACTTCTCCGGACAATCCGTTTTTTGCCACGAATCTGGCCAACATTATCTGGTCGCATTTCATGGGAGTGGGGATTGTCGAGCCGGTCGATGACATTCGCATTTCCAATCCGCCGTCCAACCCGGAATTGCTGGACGAGTTGGGGCGTCGGTTTGTGGCCTACAACTATGATTTCAAGAAGCTGGTTAAAGACATTGTGATGAGCAAGACGTACCAGCGGACGACGCTGGCGACGGAGAGTAACGCGTTGGATGGCCGCAATTTTTCTCGTTCGTTGATTCGCCGCCAGCGGGCGGAGGTCATGTTGGATGCGATCAGCCAGGTGACGGACACGCGGAACAAGTTTCAGGGGTTACCGGAGGGGGCGCGTGCGGTGCAGATTGCGGACGGCAATGTCAGCACGTATTTCCTGCGCACCTTTGGGCGGGCTGAGCGGGCGTCGGTGTGTTCGTGCGAGGTCAAGATGGAGCCGAATCTGGGGCAGGCGTTGCACTTGTTGAATGGCGACACGACGCACAACCGAATTGGGGCTGGGCGGGTGGTCGAGAAGCAGTTGCAGGCGGGCCGCGAGCCGATGTTGATTGTGGACGACTTATT
This sequence comes from Verrucomicrobiales bacterium, assembly GCA_023253575.1. Taxonomy (GTDB): domain Bacteria; phylum Verrucomicrobiota; class Verrucomicrobiia; order Verrucomicrobiales; family V1-33; genus CAJBME01. The sequence continues at coordinate 2,576 of JALRGB010000740.1, read as the reverse complement.
TTTGCGGTGTTTTAGCCGTCGTCCCACTGACGCGGAGCGGGCGGATTTGGCGCGGGCGCTCGACGAGGCTGGCGCCGGTCGGCAGCAGGTTTTGGAAGATATTTTCTGGGCCCTTTTGAATTCCAAAGAATTCATGTTTAACCACTAAGCTCGCGGGGCGGGCGAGGCGGTGCAGGCGGTGGGAGGCCTTAGGCGGTCAGGGCGCCGCCGCAGGACGATCCATGACCGGCGGTGCAGGCGAGGCAGTGAGGGCCGGTGCGGATGGGGATGGTTTGGAATGTCACTGGGTCCAGATCCCAGAGGTGGAGAGGCGCGTTGGTACCGGGGCGGGGGTCGGCCAGTCCCAGTTCCAGCATTTGGTTGAAGTCGCAGTCGTAGACTTCGCCGCGCCATGAGACATTGATGGTGTGGCGGCACATCAGTCTACTGACGGTGGCCGGATTGAAGGCGTCCTTGAGCAGGATCAAGTAGTCGGAGTGGGCGTGGCTGCGTTTGAGCCAGCTGGCGAACCGAGCGACCGGGACGTTGGCCAGACAATAAAGCTGATTAAAGACGATGCCAAAATGCGCGGCCATTTCCCGTTTGTAGTCAGCTTCCAGCTCGGCCTGATCGGGAGGAAGCACGGCGCCCACCGGATTGTACACCAAATGCAGCGGCAGTCGAGGGTTCCGCCCGTACCCCAGCGCATTCAGCTTTTGAAAGGCAGCAATACTTTTGTCAAAGACCCCCTCACCCCGCTGCGCCGTCACGTTCTCCGGCTCGTAACACGGCATGGAAGCAATCAACTCAACTTCATGCTCCGCTAAAAATTCGGCCATGTCTTCATAGCCGGGCTCCAAGAGGATGGTCGCATTCAGGCGGTCCATGACTCGCCGCGGACGAGCCCACTCACGCCGGACCGTGCGAACAATTCGACGAAAATCTGGCACCATCTCGGGCGTGCCGCCGGTCAGGTCAAGGACGTCCAAATCGCTGGCCTCAAACCATGCGAGCACTCGGTCGACCGTGGACTTCTGGATAATTTCCGTCCGGTGCGGGCCGGCATTCACATGGCAGTGAGTACACGTTAAATTGCACAGCTTGCCGACGTTGACCTGCAGGATTTCCGGCCGGGTGCGCCGCAGGGTGAGGCCGTGAGCGGCCAGGGAGGAATTAAAATCAACAGACATGAGATGCCCTCGGAAGGACCGCCCGGGGTGTGAGGGCGGGCTTGGGAGGGCGTTTGGGAGGGTGGCTCGGCGTTATTTCTTGGCGCCTTCGATTTCGAGCAATTCGACTTCGAAAATCAGCGTTGAGTTTGGCCCGATGTCTTCACCTGCACCGCGTTCACCGTAAGCGAGTTTGGCTGGGATGAACAATTTCCATTTGGATCCGGTGGGCATGAGTTGGAGGGCTTCGGTCCAGCCGGCGATGACTTGGCCGACGCCGAATTCGGCGGGTTCGCCGCGTTCGACGGAGCTATCGAAGACGGTGCCATCGATCAAAGTGCCGTGGTAATGGACTTTAACGGAATCTTCTTTGGATGGTTTTGGGCCGGTGGCGGCTTTGATGATTTCGTATTGCAGACCGCTGGCGGTGGTGGTGACGCCATCGCGTTTACCATTGGTGGCGAGGAAGTCAGCTCCGGCTTTGGCATTTTCGCCTCCGGCGGCGGCGGCTGCTTTTTCTTGTTCAGCCTGCATTTCCTGTTGGAATTTTTGCAGGGCGGCATTGGTATCGGCCTCGTTGAGTTGGGACGGGGTACCGGCGAGGGCTTCTTTGATGCCGGTCATGAGGGTGTCCACGTCGACCTTGATCCCATCGGATTTCATCCGTGAGCCGATGTTGTGGCCAAAAATGTAGCTAATTTTCTGAGCTTCGGATTCGAGTTTCAATGGTGCTGGTGTTTTGTCCTGCGCGTAGGCGCTGCCGAGCACGGCAACGCAGGCGAGGGCGGGGATGAGTTTGTGGAACATGGCTGGATGCTAGAGACCGGTTTGCGGTCGTCAAAGGAAGTTTGCAGGGGAGGGAGGTTTGCGCCAGAATGGGTTTATGGCTGATGCTGATCCTGCCCCCGACTTGGTTGACCGTGCCGCCGGGGTGGTGCGGCGCGCCAAATTTCCTTTTTTGGCCACGACTGGGCTAGACGGGCAGCCGCGAGTAAGGCCGGTATCGCCGGTGCGAGTGGATCCGGGATTTGTCATTTATGTGGCCAACCTTCGTGGGTATGCCAAGACCGCTGAAATTGCGGCCGAGCCGAGAGTGGAATTGTGTTATTTGGATGAGGCTCACGATCAGGTGCGGATCACGGCCGTCGCGGAGGTGGTGGGGGAAGCGGATGTATTACAAGAGATTTGGCAGGGCAATCCTTTGTTGCGCCGGTATCTCGGTACGCCGGATAACCCTGATTTGGTCGTCTATCGCTGTGTGCCGGTGCGCGTTCGGTTTATGAAGGAATGGGCGTTGGAATATCAGGAGGTGCCGTTCGCCGAAGTCTCATGAAAACGTCGGTTTTTTTCTGTGTCGGGCGTGGGCGCGGGCCGTATTTTTCTGCTGGCGGTAGAGGCCTGCGGGCGAAGGCCACCGTCCTTGCGGCC
>JALRGB010000693.1 GCA_023253575.1 Verrucomicrobiales bacterium | reverse complement strand
TCAGCCATTAATCGATCATTTGGCGATTTCGGAAATTATGTTCGATCCGGCTCCGGTGACGCCGCAGGAGGCGCTGGCCGGGTGGACCTCGGCCGATTTCGAATATGTGGAACTCGAGAACCGCAGCAGTGCATTGACCTTGGATTTGACGGATGTGGGATTTACCAAGGGGGTAGATGTGACGGTGGCGCCCGGCACCATGCTGGCTCCGGGGGGGCGGTGCTTGGTCGTCCGCAGTCGAGCGGCCATGGCCTTGCGTCATGGGGCAGGTCTGCCGGTGGTGGGTGAGTTCTCGAACTCGCGGCTCGACAACAAAGGAGAAGCTCTCAAGCTGGCTTATGGCGGTGGGGTGCCGGTGCGGGAGTTTAGTTACGGAGATGAAGCACCTTGGCCTGCGGGCGCGGCTGGGACCGGTCGATCCATTTCGTTTCTTCCGACGGCGGCGATGGCCAGCCAGGGAGATGGATTGCAGTGGAGAGCTGGTGTGGGCACCCCGGGAGCGGCGGCGAACTGGCCGACTGGCTGGTCGGCATGGGCTGAAAGTTATTTTGATCCGACCCGCCCTGATTTTGCGGCGTTGAGTGCGCCGGACGTTGATGCGGACGGCGACGGTCAGGCCAATATGGTGGAATATGTGCTGGGCTCGTCACCGGCATTTTATGCGTCGATGGGCGCCCTCGAAACCGGCCTGACGACCGAGGGAGGACAGACGTACTTGACGATTTCTTACCTGCTGCGGCCGGACGTGCGGACCCAACCGGAAGCATCGACCGGGCTGGCCGGCTGGGCGGCGACGACGCTGGTCGAGGTGTCGAGAGTGCTGCAGCCTGATGGCATTGAGCGGGTGACGTATCGCGATAGCCTGCCGGTCGGGCGGGAGGTCGGTCGGTTTCTTCGATTGCGGGTGACTCGGCCGTAGGGTCGGGTGAATTTTGTCCCGGATTTCGGGGTGGTGTGAATTTTCGACCCGCGGGATACCGCGGGTGGGGATATCCTGACGGTGGTTTCGGTGAGTGGGTGGGAGGTTCTTAGTGGCAAGTGGCGGGTGGCGGGGTAGGCATGGTGATGGGATTGATTTATGATTGGGCGAACCGTTGGGTGTTGATGGCGATCATTGGGGCGGCTGGCGCTGGCGCGCTGCGGGCGGGTCCTGACTTTTTTTTTGCGGGGCATGAATCGGAGGCGGCGCGACTGACTGAATTGTTGGCGTTGCATGCGCCGCAGGCCCGCACGGAATGCACGTTGTGGGACCCGTGGCTGCCCATGGCCACGTTATGGGCGGCGACAGGGGCGGAGCCATCAGCACGGGAGGCGCGGGAATTTTACCGTCGCGCCTTGTTGCGAAAGAGGATTGATGACGATGGGTATGTGGCGATGCAGCAGCACCGGGGGATGGCCCACAGCGATGGATGGCCCTTTCCAGCATGGCAGCAAAGCACCGGCCAAGGGTGGCATTTTTCTCTAGTGGGCGAGGAATGGGCGGTGCAGAATTTCCGTCAGCAAGCAGTGACCTCACTGGAAGGGTGGGAGATTTCTGGGGCGGAAGTCGTGGAAATTGATCCAGCGGTGGGGTTGAAAGTGCGGGCCACTGAGGGGACGGTGACCCTAACGACACCGGCATTTTCCTGTGGGACCGTGGTGGCGCCGTTTATACGGGTTGAGTGGGGGGTGGATCGTCCGGGGGCGGGGCTTGGGGTGCTGGGGTGGATGCTGGACGGTCAGGCTGGCTGGCGCGGGGCAGAGTTTCCACTTCCGCCGGCGGGCGGGAGTCTGACTTATGCCAATGTGCCGGTTCACCGGCAGGCTGGATACGATGGATTGCTAACCCGGCTGAGGGTAGTGGTGCCGGTCGAAGCCGGTTCATTGGTCACATTAAAGTCATTGATCACGGCGATTGACACGCGGCATCCGGTGACGAACAGCGCGTTTTTGCAGGCGGCTAGTGATTATTTCAACTGGACGACGGATGTGGAGTTCTTGCGGGTGGCCTTGCCGCGGATGCGACGGGCCTTGGCATATCTTTTGGAGGAATTTGAGGTTCGATCGGAGAACCATGTCCGGGTGCCGTGGGTCGGGCATGACGGGCGGACGGGGTTGGCGCGTGATGCGGCGGGCGCGCGAGTCCTCCGTCCTGGGCTGGGCGTGGGAAACAACTATTGGGATTTGCTTCCGTTTGGCGGGCATGATGCGATGGCGACGATGCAGGCGTATGTGGCCTTGCGGCGAATGGCGGCCTTGGAGCGGGCGGCGGCCGCGCATCCGGAGTGGCAGACGGAAGCGGCTCCGGCGACGATGGAAGCGGAGGCATTGGAAACATTGGCCCGTGCGGTGAGGATCGATTTTCAAACTCGTTTCTGGGATGCCGAGGCGGGTCGTTTTATCGGCTGGATCGCGCTCGACGGCAGCCGTCATGATTTTGGTTTTACCTTTATCAACACGGAAGCGATCCATCATGGCCTGGCGACTTCGTTGCAGGAGAAGACGATTTTCGAGTGGTTGGATGGATCCCGGGTGGTGAACGGTGATACGTCGCAGCGGGAGGACATTTACCGTTGGCGTTTTGGACCTCGTTCGACGACCCGCCGCAATACGGAAAATTATGTATGGGCGTGGTCTGCTCCTGAGAGTATTGGCTGGGGGGACCAAGTGCAGGATGGGGGCGCGGTACTAGGATTTACGTATTTCGAGTTGATGGCGCGGTTGCGGGCGCTGGGCCCGGATGATGCGTGGCGCCGACTGCGCGAAGTTCTGGGGTGGTTTGGGGAAGTGCAGGCGGCGGGAGGATACCGGTCGTATTATGCTGAGCCGGGGCGGGGCACCCTGCAGGGGGGAGGGCCTCCGGGCGGGCTAGGGTTTGACCATGAATTCATGGAGAGTGTGATGGTGCCTTCGGTGGTCATCCATGGATTTCTCGGGGTGGTGCCGGAGGCGGGCGGATTTGCGTTGCGTCCGCGACTGCCTTCTGGGGTGCCGCGACTCGGGGTCAGCGGGTTGCATGTGCAAGACTGTGTTTTTGATGTGATGGCTTCAAATGCGGAGATCGAGCTGATTTGTCGTTCGGCGAGCGATGGAGAGCTGATTTTCGATCTCCCGGCAGGGCGATGGGACGTGGTGGCGGCGGATGGAGCGGTCGAGGCCGTGACGGCGCTGGATGGAGCGGATGGAGCGGTGCGATGGCGTCTGCGGTGGCAGGCTGGGCAGAAGCGGATTTTCCGTCGGCGTTGAAGAATAGTTGCGGCTTCATCGTCCAGTCTGCCTATGAGTGAGGGCAGGGAATTATGGCGCGATTATTATCAGCATTATCCGGGGGAGTGGATTCGAGTGTGGCGACGGCGCTTCTGCTGGAGCAGGGGCATGAAGTCGTGGCGGCGTACATGCGCAACTGGATCAACGAGGAGAATATTGCCGGTGACTGCCCTTGGCAGCAGGACATTGAAGATGCGCAGGCGGTCGCGGAGGCGTTGGGGATTGAATTTCGGGTGCTCAATTTGATGGACGACTACCGGGATCGAGTGGTGGCGTATTTATTGAGCGGCTATCGTGGTGGGGTGACACCCAATCCGGATGTGATGTGCAACCGCGAGATGAAATTTGGGGTATTTCTGGAATATGCACTCAGTCAGGGGTTTGACGGCATAGCGACGGGACATTATGCGCGACTTCGACGCAACGATGACGGGACGACAGATTTGTTGCGTGGGATGGATCCTGGGAAGGATCAGAGTTATTTTCTGGCGTTGTTGAATCAGGCGCAGATAGTTCCGGCGCATTTTCCGATTGGGCATTTGCTTAAGTCTGAGGTGCGGGTGGAGGCGGCGCGGCTGGGGCTACCGAACGCGCAGAAAAAAGACAGCCAGGGAATTTGTTTTATTGGGGACGTGAAGATGTCGGACTTTCTCCGCGCCTTTATTGCGGACGAACCGGGCGAGATTGTCGACGGGGCTGGACGGGTTTTAGGTAGGCACCATGGGTTGCATTTGTACACCTTTGGGCAGCGCAAAGGGTTGGGGGTGGCCTCTCCGATCTACAAAGAGGCGTATGTGGTGGTGGCGAAGCGACCGGAGTTAAACCAGCTGGTGGTGGCCTTGGAAAGGGAGGATACACCGCTGTTGCATGCGCGGCGAGCGGTGGTGGGCAGCCTGCATTGCGCCAATCACTGTTTTTTCCAAGAAACGCGTCGGCTGCAGGCGCAGCCGCGATACCGGCATGCGGGGGCTCCGGCGATGATTGAGCCGTGGAGTCGTGGGCTGGCGGAGGCGGGTGGGCCGGCGGTGATGGTGACTTGGGATGAACCGCAGCGGGCCCTGACACCGGGGCAAGTGTGCGGATTTTACGATGGCGATGTTTTGCTGGGAGGAGGTTTTTTCGAAGAAATTCTGTATGATACAACAACATTCTAATGGTGGCGGCGCTGGGGTCGCGGGGCCTTGGCTGGTGCGCATTCCCGAAGTTTTCGCCACGGTCGCGCCGGATATCGTGCGTCGGTTATCGCCGACGGGGGCCACCCTGTTGGGCACGGAGTTTTATTTATTAAAATCGTCGACGGCGGAGGCGGTGACTGGGCCGGACACGGTGTTGCATGTGTCATGGCGGTTGCCGGTGGCGCACAGTTGGCCCTGTCGGCCACGGACCATGGAGGGGTTTGTGGAGAAGGCGGCGCAGACACTGTTACGGAAATTCTCCGGACAGCCGGTACAGGCGATTTTGGTGGGGCTGCTGCATGGTGGAACGCCGAATTCGTATTACAAAAAACTCGCCTCGAACCTGCGGGGGCGTGTGCTCCAGCTTTTTCCGCCGCTGCCGGTGGCGGAAGCAGAGTCTCAGCATGCCGGGCGCCCGACCCTGTATTGCTTGTTGGGACCGGAGGGGCTGTATGCGGGAGTGGCGTCGCCCGTTGCCACAAACGGATTCTACCCGGGAGGAGCCAAACACCTTCCTCATGAAGCTGTTGATGCGATCAGTCGGGCTGGAGCCAAGGTGGCGGAAGCCCTGCATTACTTGCGCCTGCATCGGGCGGCTTTGCCCAAGGGGGCGCATTGGCTGGAGTTGGGGGCCAGTCCTGGTGGGATGACGGCAGAATTATTGTCGAAGCAATTTCGGGTGACGGCGGTCGACCGGGCGGCGTTGGATCGTCGTTTGGACGGCATGAAAGGGCTGACTTTTGTCCGTGGGGATGCGCTTGCTTTTCGGGCTCCTGCGGGTGTAGTCTATGATGGCTTACTTTGTGATTTAAACGGTGGGGCTCGTGAATCCATGATGGCGGTGTTGTCGCACCGTGGTGCGCTGAAGTCTGGGGCCGTGGTGATTTTCACGCTCAAGCTTCCTGGCACTGAATCTGTGGCGGCCGCGGTGGCCTTGCGGGACGAGATTGTAGCGATGGCGGGGATGGGAGGGCTGAATTTGATCGCGCAAACGCATTTGCGGGCCAATCGACGGGAATTCACGTTGTTTTTTGAAG
>JALRGB010000624.1 GCA_023253575.1 Verrucomicrobiales bacterium | reverse complement strand
GATATCGGTTTTGGGGTTGAGGTGAGGCGCGGAGTGCCATCGGATAATCCGTGGTCGCTACCATTTGCTCACCGGGCATTGTTTCTTGAGCGCTTAGACGACTTTGATTATTTCATCTACTCTGAGGACGATACGCTGCTGACATGGCCGGTGTTGGAGGCCTTCATACGAGCGGAGTCAATGTTGGAGCCGTCCGAAGTCGCTGGTTTTTTGCGAACTGAGCAGGGGCCGGATGGGCGGCTTTATTATTCGACGTGTCATTCATTTTTCCGATGGCTGCCGGGTTCGGTGCGGGTGCGTGGTGGGGAAGTCTGGGCACGGTATTCGAACGAGCATTCGGCCTGTTATGCGATCAGCCAGCGGCAGCTACGGCAGGTCATCGACAACGGAGGATTTCCTGTCGAACCGCACGAGGGGAGGTTTGACATGCTGTGTTCGGCTGCCACCGACGTCTATACGCAGGGGGGCTTGGAGCGGCTGGTCTCGGTGGATCGACTGTCGGCGTTTCGGTTGCCGCATTTGCCCAACAAATACATTGGTAGGTATGGATTGCCCGGGGAGGAGATGGAATGGCAGCTGGCGGCATTGCGTGAGGTAGCGGCCGGAAGGCTCCCTCAGGGCGAGTTATTGGAGCCGGAGACGCGTTTGCCGGGATGTCACGGGGCGAAGTTGTATCGGGAATTGGCGGATCCTATTTTTGACAAGTGGCTTGCTGGCGGAGGTAAAAAAGTTCTTGTCTGGGGCGCGGGCGACGGCGTCTTTGAACAAGGTCTGGCTCGTTTGGGAAACGCTGTGAGCGTCATTCCTCTGAATGCGATCGTCGGCGAGTGTTGTCGTCATCGGGGACTTACAGTGGTCAGTGAGGAATCGCCCGGCGCTCCAGCTGACGTGGTCTTGCTGCGTGATGTGCTGCAGGTAGTCGATGTGCCGGAAAAACTGATTGAGAAGGCGCGCGATTGGCTCTGCCCTGGCGGCCAACTCATGGTGCGAGTGCCGAATTTCCATAGCGCTAGACTGCGCCGGTTGCGTTGGCAAAACCCGCGTTTCAATATGCCGTGGGACCGGCGGTCGATGGGTGCCATTCCGTGGACGCGAGCTAATTTGAGAGGCCTGCTTCATGCGGGTGGGTTCGATCCGTCACCGGTTCAGGGCTTAGTTGGTCCGCACTTGGTAGAGCGCAACCGCCGGACATTCGGTCTTTTTTCGCGTTGGTTGACTGACGGTCTGTACGTGCAGGCGAGGAGGAGATAGATGGTCTTTTTGCTGACGCTTCTTCACGTCACATGAAAATTGGCATTATGGGCACGCCGGTGAGTTCCGGCAATCGCGGGGTTTTGGCGCTGGGGGCTTCGTTATTGAACCTGTGCGCTGGAGCGTCGGGTGGTGGGGAGGTGTTTTTGTTGTTGGTGAACCGGGAGGCTCGGCCGGTTTCTTTTCGGGTGGGCGGGGGTGACCGGCTGATTCCGGTGGAAAATCTACGGATGTCGCCGGTGGCATCGCCGCGCAAGCAGGTGGGCGTCGTGGTGTTGCTTTCATTGGTGTACTGGGCGGTGCCGGTTTCGGCGGTGCGGTTGGCGCTGCGGCGGTTCAGTCCGTGGATCGACTCGGTGGCGGGGGCGGATGTGGTGGGGGATGTGCGTGGAGGCGACAGTTTCAGCGATATTTATGGACTGAAGCGGTTTGTACTGGCGTTTCTGCCGGTGTGGTCGGTGTTGTTGATCAGAGGGACGATGGTGCAATTTCCCCAGACCTATGGTCCCTTTAAGAGCCCGGTCGCGCGGTGGCTGGCGCGTTTTATTTTGCGAAAGTCATCGGTGATTATTGCTCGCGACCGGCGGAGTCAGGCGGCGGCGCAGGCGCTGGTGGCGCCGGGCCGGGAAATTCTGCTGAGTCCGGATGTCGCTTTTTCGCTGGAAGTCTGCCGGCCGACTGAGGTGGTGACTGATCCGCCGTTGAGTGGGCCGGTGCCTCCGGGCGTGCTTGGGCTGAATGTGAACGGTCTGATGTGGAACGGCGGCTACACCCGAGACAACATGTTCGGGCTGAAGATGGACTATGCGGGTTTTCTGAAACAACTGCT
>JALRGB010000601.1 GCA_023253575.1 Verrucomicrobiales bacterium | reverse complement strand
CGGAGGACTTGGCAAACTCTCCGGCGTAATAATACGCGATTCCGAGACGCCAGTGGGGGGCGTCCTGCGCGGAATCCAGCGCGATCATTTTCTCAAAGTCGGCGACGGATTCCTGAAACCGGCCGAGAAAGAGCAGGGCATCGCCTCGTTGGGAGAGCAGCCGGATCGAATCCGGGGTGACGGCTAGGGCGGCGGTTAGGCGCTGGACATCTGCCTTCAGGCCGGCGGTTTCGTTCGCGTGGGCCGACTGTTCGGCGGGCGTCGTCTCCGCGGCGAGTGCCTTACCATCACCCAGCGACAGCAGGGCCAGAAGAATCAAACAGAGCAATTTCATCACTGTCGACCATGGCGCAGACATGTCTTCCCGGCGACTGATTTTACCTGCTTCCGAGGGCGCAGGGCTTACTGCCGCCTGATGCAGGTACGGCAGTGGCTCTCTGGCGGCTCCGTGGAGCCGCCATTAATGACTGGATTTTCTTAGTCGTCGCTCATGACGACTTCGCGGGCACTGGCGGCGCGTTTACGGGCGTTCTCATCAAGGATTTTCTTGCGGAGGCGCAGACTGGCGGGGGTAGCCTCGACGTATTCATCGGCGCTGATGTATTCGAGGGCGCGTTCTAGGCTCATCTGGACGGGTGGCTCGAGCTGGACGCCCTTGCCATCGCCTTGGGAGCGCATGTTGGTGAGGTGTTTTTCGCGCACGGGATTGACGGGCATGTCTTGAATCCGGGCGTTTTCGCCGACCACCATTCCTTTGTAAATCTTGTCGCCGGGGGCGACGAAGAGGCGGCCGCGTTCTTGGACCATGACGAGGGCGTAGGCAGTGGCCACGCCGTCTTCCATACTCCAGAGCACGCCATTGCGGCGGGTTTCGATTTCTCCCGCATGTGGGGCGTAATCGTGGAACAGGTGGCTCATGACGCCCATGCCTTTGGTGCCATTGACTAGGTCGGTTTCGAAGCCAATCAAGCCGCGGGTCGGTACGATGGCTTCGATAGAAACTTGATCGCCATGGTGTTCCATGTTGGTGATCTGGCCTTTGCGTGTATTGATGTTCTCCAGGATCGAACCCATGCAATCGTTTGGAATTTCGATGAAGACTTTCTCGCGAGGTTCGATGGTCTTACCTGAGGCGTCTCGTTTCATGATGACTTCCGGCCGACTGACGCAGACCTCAAACCCTTCGCGGCGCATTTGCTCGACTAGGATGGCGATCTGCATTTCGCCCCGGCACATCACGTTGAAGATTTTTGGGTCGTTCGATTGCGAGACGCGGAGGGCGATGTTGGTGCGGATTTCTTTTTGCAGCCGGTCCCAGATATGGCGGGCGGTGACGTGTTTGCCTTCGGTGCCGGCGAGTGGGCCGTCGTTGACGGCGAACTGCATGGAGATCGTGGGGGGATCGATCGGCTTATACGGAAGGGCTTCGACGCCTTCACCGTTGGTGATGGTTTCGCCGATTTGGACTTCGTCGAACCCGGTTAGGCCGACGATATCGCCTGCATGAGCTTCACTGACCTGAATCCGGGCCATGCCTTGGTGGTGGAAAATCGCGCTGACCTTTCCTTTGATTTGGCTGCCGTCGCCGCGTTTGAGGACGACTTGATCGGCCACGTTGACTTTACCACGAACGATCTTGCCGAAAGCGATCCGGCCGAGGTAGTCGCTGTAATCAAGATTGGCGATCAGCAGTTGGAAATCATGACCGGCGTAGGCGCGTGGCGGCGGGATGTGTTTAACGATCGCGTCGTAGAGCGGCTTCATATCGACGTTTTCGTCTTCCAGCTCGTTTTTGGCGTAGCCATTTTTGGCGGAGCAGTAGATGTGTGGGAAGTCGAGTTGTTCGTCGGTGGCTTCGAGTTGAATGAACAATTCGAAGACTTGATCGAGGACCTTGTGGGGGTCGGCGTTATCGCGGTCGATTTTGTTGATGACGACGATGGGTTTAGCGCCAGCCTCAAGGGCTTTACGGAGCACGAAGCGGGTTTGTGCTTGTGGGCCTTCGGCGGCGTCGACTACGAGGAGCACGCCATCGATCATGTTCATGATGCGTTCGACCTCGCCGCCGAAATCGGCGTGACCTGGGGTATCGACTACGTTGACGTGGAAGTTGCCGTAGACGAAGGCGGCATTTTTCGCTCGGATGGTGATTCCTTTTTCACGTTCCAAGTCCATTGAGTCCATCAGTCGTTCCTCGGCGAATTCGGACTGGTTGGTGCGGAAGGTGCCTGATTGTTTGAGGAGGCAGTCGACCAAGGTGGTCTTGCCGTGGTCAACGTGGGCGATGATGGCGATGTTGCGGATGTGCTCCATGGTGGTAAAAACGTGCGGCTCGAAAGAAATCGCCGCGTCGGTGGGCGCAGGCTGGACAGCTGGCTGGACGCGGGGGATCGTCAACATGCCCGCATTTCTCTTTCGGGCAACCGAGAAGGCGGCAACCGAAGGAATTGTCACGTGGGGTGACCTTGGCGTCTGGGCGGGCCGTCTTTTTGGGCTTTGGGGTGCGGGGCGCCCAGTTATTTCCGGCTGAGGGTGATGCATTTGAGCCGGGCATCATCCGTGGGGCTGGAGGATTTGATGGCTGGATCGTCTTTAAATGCGCTGTGCACGAGGCGGCGCTGGTAACTGTTCATGGGGGGGAGCTGGACGGGACGGCCGGTATGCCGCACGCGATCGGCTTGTTCCTGAATGTGGGCCAACATCTGGTCTTCTTGAATCAGGCGGTAGTGGGCGATGTCGACGCGCACCTTGGGAGCGCTGGGCAGGCGGTGGTGCAGCAGCCGGTTCAGCAAATATTGAATGTCTTCCAGACGTTCCCCGTCGCGCCCGACCAGCAGGTCACCCTCATCGGTAAACACCTGAAGAGCGAGACCGGAGGGGGATTCGCTGTGCTCGATGTGCACGACAAATCCTAAATACCCCAGCAGCGTATCAAGCAAAGCGCGCGCCGTTTGGACGGCATCGTGATGAGAAGGTGGGGAGTCGCTGGCAGCCATCCCTTATCATGGACGCAAAACCCGTCGGGCGGAAAGCCAAAATCACGGTCTCGGACATGGTAATTTCACTTGGTGCGCCCGCTGTTGGCGGCTGCGGTCCTGCCGTGAGCGGTGGGAGGGAGGGTGATTACTGGTGGTCTGGAGGCCCGTTGGTTTGTCGGCCTCGGCCCGGGCGGCATGTTCTTTCCAGTCCGGTTTCCTAGCGGTGGCCGGAGGGGATTAAGTATCGTTTGGTTTGCGCATGGCGCTTTTTCCGGTACCGCCTGGGCGTGGTGACTTGCTGGCGGCGCTGGCGCCTGGGACGTTTCGTTGCGATGCCTTTTTTTGTTGTTCGGCGAGGCGTTCGGCGAAGATTTCCATGAAGCTGGGTTTTCCTCCGGCTGCTTTT
>JALRGB010000560.1 GCA_023253575.1 Verrucomicrobiales bacterium | reverse complement strand
CCACAGCCAGCATGGCGGTATAAGAACTATCCGAACCGGCCGTCCACCCCAGCTGGCCCCACGCATAAAGGCGGGTGCGATCAGGCGAAAAAGCAAAATCACCAAAACCAAAATTGAAGTCCGCCGGAGGCATGGTCACGGTCTGCACAACCGTGCCCGTCGCCCGGTCAAAAACTCGCAACACCGGCGCCCACGCCCCGTCCGTATAGTACAGGAGCGCCCCCACCCCGGCGACCAAATCGCCCGCCGTCACCGCCGGATCCCAGTCGTCATACGCCGGCAAGGCAATCATCTCCTTGACCCGCAAAGTGGCCGCTTCCATCACCGTCACGGATTTGTCCGCCGCATTGAGGACGAGCAACTCGGTCCCGTCCGCCGACATGGCCAAATCCGTGGGACGACGCCCGAGCGACTGGCTACCCAGCGGTTGACCCGAAAGGGGATCCAAAGCCACCACGCTGCCGCGTTTCAGCCCGGTCCCGGGCCGGTGCAGACCATACATCCGCGAACGCCCCGGATCATCGAGCAACGTGGCTAGACTCAGCGGCGAAACTAAGGCCTGCACAAAAACACTTCGAACCTCCGAACCATGGGTTAGCGTCACCGTCGCCGTATTCGAGGTCACCAAGTCGGCCGCCCCCACAAAAACAAGCTGCAGATGGCCTGCCCCCTGCCCCCCCTGCACGGTAGGCACCACCCACGCGCGATCCGAAACCGCCTTCATCACCGTAAAATCAAACCCTTCCGCGTCCGGCACCAGCTCCACATCAATCGGCACCGGGTCAAACCCGCTGGCCACAATCACCTCAACGCGACCCTGAGCCGGTGTAAAAGGCGCTGCTTCCACCAAATCTACCAAGGACAGCAAAGCCCCCAAAAACAGCAAGCCAGTCACCGCCCGACAGCCAAAAGGGAGAAAACACATAAAAATAAAAGTCAAACCGCTACTCTAGATCTTGCCCGGAAGAAGCCTTACAACCGTTCGACTATGAGTTTATTTGAGCAGCCTTCCCTGTCAATACGTAGCGGCGATTCACAAAGTGCACCCGATAGCCGAGCCGCAACCCGTAGATCGGCTGGAATGAAAAAGCGACGGTAGAAACCCCGCGCTTGTCTAAGCGGCAGCCTTGGCCCCGCGGTGTTCCTTCCACCCGCGCCATGCCTCCACAACCATAGGCAGCACCGACAAAACAATAATGGCAAGAATCACTAGTTTAAAGTTCTTCTGAATGAACGGGTGATTGCCAAAAGCAAAGCCGGCATAGACAAAGAAGTAGATCCAAATAAAACCACCCACCACATTATAAACGAGAAACCGCCGATAATTCATGTGCCCCACCCCCGCCACAAAAGGCACAAACGTGCGCACAATCGGCACAAATCGGGCCAGAATAATGGCCCGCCCCCCATACTTCTCGAAAAAATAATGCGCACGATCGAGATGCTTGCGGCGCAAAAAGAGGGAGTCGTCGCGTCGGAAAACAGCCGGGCCCAGCTTTGCCCCCACCATGTAGTTGATCGTGTCCCCCATCACAGCCGCCACAAACAAAAGAAGAGCCATCAAATGCACATTCAAACCGGTTTCCGGCCGCGCACAAAAGGCCCCCGCCGCAAAAAGGAGCGAGTCGCCAGGTAAAAATGGAGTCACCACCAACCCGGTTTCAGCAAAAATAATCAAGAATAATACCACGTACGTCCCGGTGCCATACTGGGCAATAATGCCAGCCAAATGCTGGTCAATATGAAGGATGAAATCGATGAGTTTCTTGACGAGATCAATCATGACAAAATGGCCAATGGCCGAATGATGTGAAAAACAGATGAGGAGGAGGAGGAGGCGTCCCAAAGATTGTTGACTTACGGCCGAGATAATCGCTTGAGCAAGGACGGATGACGCGCGCCCAAAAATGTGGCGACCAGTCATCCCGCCCGCAGCAAGAGAACACCACCACTGGAGCCAAGTCCGGGAGCTCCAGTCTCCACCCCTGAGCCGTCAGCGCTTCTCCCTCAGGCACATTCCTCAAGACAATTGCTGCAAAACCACTTCTAGGAATCGGGTCATCTGGCAAAAATACGTTAGGCGAGACGTTTGACCCTCCGACCGGGGATCAGCGACCCCGGCGATAG
>JALRGB010000539.1 GCA_023253575.1 Verrucomicrobiales bacterium | reverse complement strand
CTCGTCCTCGTCGTCCTCGTCGCGGCGATCGCGTGGGTGGCGTGGTACTCGCCGTGGCTGGACGCCTTCCCAGTGCGACCAAGATTTCCGCGGCGGTCACCGTCTGTTCGACCTCGTTTTTCTGAAAAACCACTTGTTTCTGACCGTCCGGGGTGGTTTCGACCCGCATGAGTGTGGTGCCGCAATGGACGCTCATGCCACGATGTTGAAAGGCGGTGGCGACGACATCGCCGACATCATGATCCATTCCGGTGAGGAGGTGTGGACTGCGCTGAATAACGGTGACGGTGCACCCGACGCCGTCGAGGTAATGAGCCATTTCCAGCGCGATGGCGCCCCCGCCCAGCACGATCCATGAAGCGGGCAGGTGGGCGGCATCGAGAACGGTGTCACTGGTCCAAAAACCGGCCTCGGCCAGACCCGGCACGGCGGGCTGGCTGATGGTGGATCCGGTGGCGATGAGGCATGATCGAAAGGAGATTTCGCGTGGTGCTCCCGGTTCCCGCAGGGTCACGACGAGCCGGTGCGGATCGAGAAACCGCGCCATGCCGCGGATTAATTCGAACCGGCCATCGGCCAGCTGATCCTGCCGGTAGCCGGCAAAGTCGGCGACGAGCATCCGCTTCCGTTCACGAACTGCCGGGTGATCGACCCCCTGCAGGCTGGCCTGCACTCCGAATTCAGCGGCCCGTCGCACGCTGAGGGCGCGATTTGCCGACTCAATCAAACTTTTACTGGGCATGCACCCGCGTAAAATACACAGGCCCCCCAACTCGTCCGCCCCATCAATGACCGCGGTGCGCAATCCCAGTCCGGCTGCCGTGCGCGCCGCCGCGTATCCCGCGCTGCCGCCACCTAACACCACAAAATCAAAATCAGCCGCGTCTGGAGAATGGTTCATATCCGTGAAGATGGACTATTTCTTACCGGAAACCAGGGTGGTCAGTCGGCAGACGTACATGTCCGCTGTCATAAACAAGGTGGTTCCTTCTTTGCCGCCAAAGGCGCAGTTGCTGGTGAACTGACCGGTCTCAATGCGGCCCAGCAATGTGCCGTCCGGGGCCATGACATGAACTCCTCCGGGACCGGTGGCCCAGAGATTGCCCCGTGCGTCCACCTTCAATCCATCGCAGCTGCCCGGCAGGTCCTTGCCCATCGCTGTCACTTCTTTAAAAACAACGCCTTCACCCGTGGACCCATCGGGGGAGACCGGAAACGACATCCAAAGCGTGGCTTGGTCGTCACTTTGAGCGACATAAAGGGTGCGTTCATCCGGTGATAATGCAATGCCGTTGGGACGCGTCATTTTCTTCGAAACCACAGAAATCTGCTGATTTTCAGGGTTGTAGCGATAGACACCGCAAAAGTCAGTCTCGCGCGCGGCGTCCTCCGCGCCTTGAGGCAATCCATAAGGAGGATCCGTGAAGTAGACGGTGCCACGACGGGAAATGGTCAGGTCATTGGGGCTGTTAAACCTTTTTCCCTCGAAATGGTCCACCAGTGTGCGTTTTCCTCCGCCGGCAGTCAGGATGGAAAGACGCCGGTCGCCATGCTCGCACGAAATTAACCGCCCGGATGAATCCAGAGCCAGTCCGTTCGAACCCGGCTCCCGGCTGTACTCTCCCGGACCGGTGTAACCAGCGGCCGGCAGAAAAACGGTCAATCCTTTGCCTTCATCCCATCGGCGCACCGAATTGGACGGAATTTCAGAAAAAAGCAGATGCCCGCCATTGGTCGCATCCGCCGCTTCAGGCACCCATACTGGTCCTTCACACCAGTCAAACCCGGAGGCAATGACCTCGATTTGCGCCCCCGGAGCAATCAATTCATCAAGCCGAGGATCCAAACGATGCACCGTGCCCACCACTGGGAAATTCCGGGTGTCGAGAATCAGCGTCTCAGCCGCCGGGGCGGCGACCGCAGTCACCGGAGCGGTCACTGGAAACAACAGGATCGCAGCCGCAGCCGCGCCGGGGCGAAAACAGAGGATGGCAGATTTCATCTCGCAACCAACCCCAGCCCGCCCGAAATGCCATGGCAAAAGACTAGGCCGGACGATCAAAAGAATTACTTGCAGGAAATGCCGGTCGCACCTAAATCTGTGGCCCCTCGGTTTGTGGAATCCTCTCTTCTACCAAATCTTATTTGCTCGGGTGGCGGAATCGGTAGACGCGCACGTTTGAGGGGCGTGTGGTTAACTCCGTGCGGGTTCGAGTCCCGCCCCGAGCACTCATTTTTTAATGCGCGCTCCCATTTGCTCGGTTTGTCTTGTTCAGTCGGTCGGTCGACCGGTGATCAGTGTCCCTCGGCTCCATCGAAGCCATCCTGGTCCCAACTCGGCGCTTTGTGATAGCGTTGGACAGCATGATCTGGATACTGAAACGGTTACTTTTTTACCTTGATGACCCCATGCTTACTGTGACTTCCAATCTTGCCCATTTTTTCCGCTCCTCGTCTGACGGGGCTTCCCGCGCGTTGATTTTGCCGGTTGATCACGGCACCGCTATTCCGGTGGCGGGGTTGCGCGACATGGCCGGGCTGGTGGCGTCGATGAATCCTTTTTACGACGGTTATGTCATGAATTATGGCGCGGTGTGTGCGTCGGGGCGCGCGGCGGGCGGACGTGGGCTCTGTCTGCGGACTGATGTGTACAAGCCGGCCCATGGCGGCAACCCGAATCATGGCAGCTATCGTGTTTACGGGGCGGCGGAGGCGATGCGGCTGGGCGCACACGCGGTCATGAATATGCTGTATACGCATCATCCTGAGGAGGATCGCTTGTTCAAAGAAGCGGCCTCGCTCATTGCCGAGTGCCATGCGGTGGGAATCCCCGTTATTCTGGAGGCTCTGCCTTTCGGCATCGGGCGCCCCGCCGATTATACCGCTGAAAACATCGGCTTTGCCGTCAGGGCGGCCGCTGAGTTAGGAGCGGATGTCGTCAAGACAGCCTATCCCGGGGATCAAGACGCTTTTGCGCAGATTGTCGCTTCGAGTTTTGTGCCGGTCATCGTTTTGGGCGGCGCGGCCTCGGGTGATGAGCGCGCCTTTTTACAGGGCGTGCGGGAGGCGATTGATGCCGGGGCCGCCGGGGTGGCCATCGGACGGAATGTC
>JALRGB010000525.1 GCA_023253575.1 Verrucomicrobiales bacterium | reverse complement strand
GTGCAATTCCAACTCTATGTGGACGCATTACCGGCTTCCTTGAGTGGTGCTTTAGACGACGGGGGAGCGGGGGCCGTTGACGGGCGCCGTTCGCTGCCGCACGTGGCCAGTCGGGCATTGATCCGGCTGCAAGCGCACGAAGCCTGTTTTGCGGCGCTTGATGCGGTCGATGGCGACCCTGCGCAGCGGGCGGCGGCATTGCGAGTGTTGCGAAACCTTCATCTGCCGGTGGTAGTCGATGGTTTGTTGGAGCGTGTCGAACGCACGCAAGATGAGGGTTTGCGCCGCGGACTGGTCACGGCCTTGATTCGTTTGTATTTCCGCGAAGCCGACTGGGATGGGAGTTCATGGGGGACGCGTCCGGATACGACTGGACCGTATTACAAAAAGGAAACGTGGTCGGAAAGCCCGCGTATTGAAGCGGGGGTGCGGGCGGCTCTGGGCCGGGCGTCAGCTGGCGAGGCGTCCTTGATCGTGGCCCAGCTCGGGCGGCACAGTATCGCGTGGCAGGACTTGCCGCAGGGAATTGATGCGGGCCGCGACGGTCCGGACCCGCAATGGGCTCAAGATGCGGCCACCCTTGCTTCCGCCATGTCAGAGGCGGCCTCGCCACAACCGGGGGCGGTCGGTGGCCTCGATCCGGCAGTGGCAATTGAGCGGACGCTGGCCGTGCTGGCCGCGGGCACCGCCGATGCCGCGGTCGGCGAAAAAGTGTTTACCCGCCACGGTTGCGCCGCCTGCCATACCGTCGACCCCAACGCCTCGCCCAAAGGTCCCAACCTGCATGATATCGCTCGCCGCTATCAGCCGGCGGAACTGCTGATGAGCATCCTGAATCCAAGCGCCACCATCGCACAGGGATTTCCCACGCATGTCATCGAAACGGCGGCCGGCGATACCTATGCCGGCTTCATCATCAAGGAGAGCGCCGATGAGGTGGTCCTGCGCAACATGGCGGCCGTGACGCAAGTCATCAAAAAAGCAGACATTAAAACCCGCCATCAAGAAGAAGCCGTCTCCAGCATGACGCCAGGATTGGTGCAGTCATTGCCGCCGGAGGCGTTGGCAGGTCTGGTCAAATATTTTCAAGATCTCAAGTAATACCCGTGGCCGGAGGGCGGTGGGGGCGGCACAGGGCGGGGGGCACGGAATCCCCCGTCGGGGCTGGGGGGTGGTTTTTTTTGGACTAGCTGGCGGCGGGTGCATCGGCTTGGGTAGGGGGATGGAGACGTCGCTGTGAAGGGCGGGTTCTGTCATTTGATGCCATGGCTTTGATTCAAGAGACTGATTTTGTTGCGCTGGATTTTGAATCGGCGGGGGCGAGTCGCGGAGCGACGGATGAGCCGGTGCAGGTGGCGTGGGCTGGGATGCGCGGACTGGTGGTTCGGCCCGAGACATTTTTTGTCAGTTATTTACGCTCGGATGCGCCTATCACGTGGTCAGCTCGGAAAGTGCACGGCATCACGTCGGCTGATTTGGATGGGGCGCCGAGTCTTGGATCGCTGTGGCCGCAGGTACGCGGGGCGTTGTTGGGGCGGGTGTTGATTGCTCACGGGGCGGGTACGGAGAAGCGGTTTTTGCGGGCCTTTCCGCTGCATGGATTTGGTCCGTGGGTTGACACGGTGGCGTTATCGAGGCGGTTTTTACCGTCGCTTTCGGACCATGCGTTGGGATCCGTCTGCGCTGCCCTTCAGCTGACGGACGAGGTGGCTGGGCTGGTGCCGGACGGGCGGTGGCACCATGCGTTATTTGATGCGGTGGCCAGTTTGCTGGTTGTTCGGCGGCTGGTTTCCGAGCTCAAGCTAGAGCATCACGATGTGGTCGATTTGATTCACTGGTAGTGCGGACGCGTATTTCTTTGAGGATTGCGGGTGTGTGCGCATAGTGACGGTCTCTGGCCGGGCCGTCGTCGTTTCCTCCGGCATTCATCCCATTTTTTATGAAGAAAATCGCACTTGTCACTGGTTCGGCTGGTTTGATTGGTTCGGAATCGTGTCAGCGGTTCCATGCGGAGGGGTTTGATGTGGTGGGATTGGACAACGACATGCGGGCGTATTTTTTTGGAGCTGGGGCGTCGACGCGCGACCAGAAGAACAAGTTGGAGCAGACGCTGGCGCGATACACGCATCATGGGGTGGACATTCGGGATGCGGCTGCGGTGCTGGAGGTTTTTAAGCAGTATGGATCTGCGATTAAGGTGATTGTGCATACGGCGGCGCAGCCGTCGCATGACTGGGCGGCGAAAGAGCCGTTCACTGATTTTGGGGTCAATGCGACCGGCACCTTGCATGTTTTGGAGGCGGCGCGCCTGACCTGTCCGGAGGCGCCGTTTATTTTCACCAGCACCAACAAAGTGTATGGCGACACGCCGAATCGCCTGCCGTTGGTGGAATTGGAAAAACGCTGGGAGATTGCGGCCGATCATCCGTATTTCATTGGGATTGATGAGCACATGTCGATTGATCAGACGAAGCACAGTCTTTTTGGAGCGAGCAAAGTGGCGGCCGATGTGCTGGTGCAGGAATATGGTCGATATTTTGGCATGCCGACGATGTCGATGCGCGGCGGGTGTCTGACCGGACCGGCGCATGCCGGGGCTGAGCTGCATGGATTTCTGAGTTATTTGATGAAGTGCACGGTCAGCGGGACCAAGTATCGGATTTTCGGCTACAAAGGCAAGCAGGTGCGCGACAACATACATGCGCATGACCTAGTCGAGGCCTTTTGGCAATTTTATCAGGCTCCCCGATCTGGAGTCGTTTACAATTTGGGGGGCAGCCGTCATTCCAACTGCTCGATGCTGGAGGCCATTGATTTTTGCGAGGCTATTTCCGGCAAAAAGCTTGATTACGAATATCTTGAGGACAATCGAAGCGGTGATCACATTTGGTATGTTTCAGATGTCCGGCGGTTTCAGGCGGATTACCCGCAATGGCAGTATCGTTACGGCATTCGTGAAATTTTCACCGAGATCCATGCGGCGTGTGTGGGGTGACGGGCGCGGCTTAGGGCGTTCTGGAGCGTTTCGTGGCGTGTTGGTCG
This sequence comes from Verrucomicrobiales bacterium, assembly GCA_023253575.1. Taxonomy (GTDB): domain Bacteria; phylum Verrucomicrobiota; class Verrucomicrobiia; order Verrucomicrobiales; family V1-33; genus CAJBME01. The sequence continues at coordinate 59 of JALRGB010000525.1, read as the reverse complement.
TGTTGGTCGTGTTCAGGCAGGTTTTGGCGGGCGGGTGGGACTTGATGAACCGTTCGTTT
>JALRGB010000452.1 GCA_023253575.1 Verrucomicrobiales bacterium | reverse complement strand
GACTACGGTGCTGGGACCGATGACTAGTTCCCTGAGTAACCGCGGGGAATCGATCACCCTGAAAAATAACAACGACCGCCGGATGGACGAGGTCCAGTATGCCGACCGGGCGCCATGGCCAGTGGCCTCGGACGGATCGGGGGCGACGCTGGCCAAATACCACGAACTCCGGGATAGCGAACTGCCGGAAAACTGGCGGGCCAGCCTAGAAGTCGGCGGAACGCCGGGCGCCTACAACTTCACCCCGCAAAGCAATGACGGCACGATACCGCCAGATGGCGTGGTGCGCACCGTGGACCGGTATTATAAATTCGACGGATCGGCCGCCGACAGCGCGGGGCGCCCCACGGCGGTGAACGGCTCGCTGATGAATGGCGCGGGATTTGTCGATGCTTTTCCTTCGATCGTCGGCAGCGGCCAGGCGCTCACGCTCAATGGCATCAACCAGTACGTAAACATTCCGGACAGCGTGCAGCCGACGGCCTACACCCTGTGCGCTTGGGTTCGCCCGGATGTCATCCGGGCCCAATCGATCGTACTGCGCTCGAATGCCAGCGGCCCGGCCTCGTCATTTTCGCACCAGCTGCGGATGACCATCGATGGCAAATTCGAGCATTTCACGCAGACGGGAACGGCGCAGCGGATTACGGGTTCCACTGTAGCGGTGGCGGGCCAGTGGTATCATGTGGCGGCGGTGGCGACCAGTGACGGACCGATGAAGTTGTTCGTGAATGGCACCGAAGAAGGCACCGCACTCACCATCCCCTCGCTCACGGCCACCGGCACCCGATGGATGGTGGGGTCAAATTCCGGAGGCGGCATGAGCTACTTTATGGGGCAAATCGACGAGGTCGGAATCTGGCATGGCGCCATGGATGCTTCCCAAGTGGGGCATGTGGCCACCGGCTTTAAACAACCCACTGACACCGTCGTGAAAAACTTGGCTCTGGGCCGGCGCATCATTGCCGGAACCGGCGCTTTTCCCAATCTCGCCTTCGACGGGTTCATTGCCCCCGACGACTATTCCGCAGCCAACGTCACGGACGGCTCGGCCAGCGATGTACCGGGCTCAAGCTACTGGCTCGGCCGGGACGGAGTGACGAACGAATCATTTGTCCTTGATCTCGGTGGCCCGGTTGAGATCTCACAGCTCCTCCTGCGCAATACTCATCATCATCAATCCAACAATCACGGCACTGGCGCCTTCAGAATACTCGCCGCCAACGCCGTCACGGCAACCGGCCAGCTGGTCAATGCCGCCACCGTCCTCAATGGCACCCTGACCACCCGGACCGTGACCCCGCCCACCCCCGCGGGATCACCGATCCCCGCAGATGCCTTTACTTCCGCCAACGGCCTGACGCCCACCACCGCCCGCTATCTTCAATTTGAAGCCCTCAGCTCGTCCTATGCGCAAAACGTCGGGTTGAATGAAATCGAGGTTTTCGGCACCCCGGAAGGCGGCGGCGGAGTGGGACGCCCAGCCCCCATGTCCCTCGTCATCAATGAAATCACCGGAGCAGACGCAGGGCCCGCCTGGCTGGAACTTTACAACTACGGCACTGTGCCGCTGACGTTGACCGGATTCATTTTGGAGACGAGTGGCGGCCAGCGGCATGTCCTGCCGCCGTCCACCCTCGCGGCCGGAGGGTTTCTCGTTCTCGAGGAATCCACCACCGGACTGCGCCCGGCGCACGATGACGCTGTGTTTCTCCTCGCCGCCAGCAAGTCGTCCGTCATTGATGCCGTCCGAGTGAAGGCGCAAGCGCACCAGCTCCGGCGCCCCGCGCTCACCGGTGAAATCCCGGGTGAATTTCTGACCGCCGAAATAGCCAGCCACATCACCCCCGGCGCGGCCAATCAAATCACGCTCCCCACCTCGGTCGTCATTAATGAAATCATGTACCACCGGCGCCCTCAGTTCCTGCCGTACGTGGAAAACCCCGAGGAATGGATTGAATTGCATAACACCTCCGGCACCCCCGTCGATCTGGGCGGATGGTCGCTGACCGACGCCGTCACCTTCTCGTTTCCTGCCGGAACCGTGCTGCCACCCCATGGCTACTTGTGCGTGTCCAATGATGCTGCCGCCTTCGCCATCGCCCACCCCGGCGTACCCGTCACCGGCAGCTTCTCCGGCGGTCTGAGTAACCGCGGCGACCGCATCATCCTGCGCAACAAACTAGAAAACCCGGTCGATGAAGTGTTTTACCGCGACAAAGAACCATGGCCCATCTACACCGACGGACTGGGATGCAGTCTGGAACTCAAAAACCCGGAAGCAGACAACAGCGTGCCCGAAAGCTGGGCCGACAGCGATGAAAGCAGCCGCTCAGAATGGAAAGAATACACGTTTACGGACACCGCCCGCACCCCTCGTTTCTCGCCTACCATCACCCCCACCGGCACCACAGCCTTTCACGAGCTGCGCATGGGCCTACTGGAAGAAGGCGAGGTACTCGTCGATGATATTTCCGTCCGCCAAATCACCACCGCCCCCACGGTCGAACTCATTCAAAACGGCACTTTCTCCACCCCACTGACGCCCGTCTGGCGCGTGCTCGGCAACCATGGTGGATCGAGCGTGGTCGAGGAGGCCGGCAATCCGGTCCTCCAAGTCCGGGCTACCGGGCCGCTCTTTTACATGCACAACCTGCTCGAGACCACCTTCAAGGCGGAAAACAAAGTGGTCCCAGTCGTGAATGGACGTCAATATACCATCACCCTGCGCGCCAAATGGCTGCGGGGATGCCCATGGCTGCACACCGAATTCTATTACAACAAGGTAGCAAAGACTTTCCTCCTCGACCTACCGGCCGCCAGCGGCACGCCGGGCGTCCGCAATTCCGTCTACACCGCCAACCCGGGTCCGACGTTTTCCCAAACTATCCACCAGCCAGCCGTGCCGCCAGCCAGCACCCCCATCACCGTCAGCACGCGCGTTAGCGACCCTCAGGGCGTGAGCGCCGTGGCCGTGAAATTCAGTGTCAACGGAGGCGCTTTTCAATCGGTGCCCATGCTTCCGGGACTGGGCGGGGTGTACAGCGGCGTGATTCCCGGACAGTCCGCCAATGCCACCATCCAGTTTTATTTGGAAGGAAGTGACGCCGCCGCCGCTCCAGCGCTTTCCACGTGGCCCGCAACCGGACCGGCCTCGCGCGCGATGATCAAAATCAAGGACACGCGGGCGGTCGCCAATAAACAAAACCTCCGCATCATCACGACCGCAGCCGACGCCACCGCTCTGGCCAATACCGTGAATACCATGAGCAATCAACGCCGTGGGTGCACCATCATCCACAATGAACAGGATATTTTTTACAATGGCAAAGTGCGCCTGCGCGGCAGCATGTTCAGCCGTGGCAACGTCTCCCAAGCCGGCGAAAGCGTGACTTTCCCCGCAGACAACCTGTTCCGCGGCACACACCGGACGGTGTCGGTTCGACGCTCCGGCATGAACGAAATCCTCGTCAAACACGCCATCAATCGCGCCGGCGGACTGCCCGACAACTACAACGACATCATCCAAATGATCGGCTTCCGCGCCGACATCACCGGCCCGGCACGCATGGAAATGGAACGATTCAGCAACAGCTGGCTCGATGAATTTTACCCCGAAGGATCAGAAGGCACACTCTTCAAAATGGAAGGTATCCGAGTGCCGACCAAAACTTTCGCCAATGGCACTTTCCCCGCCGGCAATCCGGAAGGCATCAAAAACCTCAGCACCGATGGCATCGGATGGGTGGTCGAACTCGATCTGGCCGACCTCGGACCCGACGGCGAACAATACCGCCACGGCTTCCGGTGGCTAAATAATTTCTCCCGCAATGACAATACCCGCTTTGTCCAGATGTGCCGCACCATGAGCCTGCCGGCCACCACCCCCGCTCAGGCGCTCGAATTCGAGCAAGCCATCGAACCGTTGATCGATGTCGACGAATGGATGCGATGCATGGCCATGATGTCGTTGTTCGGCATCGACGACGCCTACGGCCGCCCCGGCGGCGGAACCAGCAACCCGCACAATTTAAATTTTCACATGCCGCCGACACCGGATGGGAAAATCAGCGCCATCCCGTGGGATTGGAACTTTGTCTTCGCCGTGGCGTCTTCAGCCCCATTAACCGGTGACAAAAACATCCAAAAAGTCATCGCCCGGCCGCGCTTCAAACGGTTGTTCCTCGGCCACTTGAAAAACATTATCGAGACGACGTTCAACACCGCCTACATGACACCGTGGCTCGCCCATTACGGAACGACCACCGGTGAAAGTTATACCGCCTACAGCGGCAATATCAACGCCCGCCGAACGTCCGTACTCAGTCAAATCAATGCCCAGATCCCACCGGTGGCATTTTCCATCACCACCAACAATGGCGCGGCCGTCTCCGTCAACGGAGCCAC
>JALRGB010000304.1 GCA_023253575.1 Verrucomicrobiales bacterium | reverse complement strand
GCAGCGGTACCGCACGGCACACGGCGATGTGCTGCAGCGATGGGAAGCGCTCATCCCTGGCGAAAAAATTTCAGTCTCGCGTTATGGTGACACGGTGGCCCATGAAGATCTTGCGGAGTTCGCGCTGGTGCATGCCCTGTGTCTTGATTCTGGAGAGGAGTCACTGCAGGCCCTGCGCGGTCATTCGCCCCGCCGGTTTGAGCTTTGGACTGATATTCTAAAAGTGGCCCCCCAGCTGGAAGCGCCGGAAAAACCGGACGTGCGCCCCTAGGTCGGTGGTTCGCGGCGATGGAGAATGACCGAGGAAATGGGAAAAAAATGTCTAAGGATGGCGGTGGATTTGACGTTATGAGATCACGGCATGCCGCCATTTTCTTCCATTGAATCGAAGACGGAACTGGTGCAGCGCGCGCTTCGTGATTACGAAGGGGCGCTGGTCGGGTATGCGTGCAGTATTTTGGGTGATCCGGACCGCGCCCGCGATGTGGTGCAGGACACATTTATCAGGTTATGGGACCAAGATCCCGCCCGCGTTGCGGAAAACCTGAAGCCGTGGTTGTACACTGTCTGCCGCAACCGGTCGCTGGATGTGCTGCGTCGGCACCGGCGGGTGGTAGAACTGGATGAACTGACGCTGCAACGGCAGGAAGAACAGTCTCCTGATCCCTGTGAAAAACTGGCCAATCAGGAAACGACCAGTGAGATCCTCCGATATGTGGAGCGGCTTCCGGCCAATCAACGCGAAGTGATACGTCTTAAGTTTCAGGCGGACCTATCCTACAAGGAAATTGCTGGACTGACCGGCCTGAGTGTAACCAATGTTGGATTTCTGCTCCACACGGCGCTCAAGCGGCTGCGGACATTACTGGAACCGACCCGCTCCTCCTTGACCCCATGAGCCCACCGCCCACCCCGCCGTCTGAGCCCAACCTACCCGCCCCGGGCGAGGAAGACCCGCTAGCCCGCGTGGCCCGCCTGACTGCACTGGCCCTTGGGGAGCTGCCGCCAGAGCCAGCCAGTCGGCTCGAGGCTGAGATTTGGCGTGATGTCGAGGCCAGACTGGAAGTCGAAAAAACGCGGGCCCTAGCCGAGAAATTGACTTTCGCCTATGCCGCAGAACCACCCATCGGGCTCACCGCGCCTCAGCAGCGCGCCATTTTAGAACGGAAACCTTCTCTCACTGGCACCGAAGAAAAAGACGCACGACTGACCGCCTACGCCCTCGGAGAATTGCGACCGTCCCAAGCCGAAGTCATGTCAACCCGACTGGCCGATGACCGCCATGCCACTCTTGGCCTGGAGGCTGTCGGCGCGCTAGCCGCCCGCTTGCGCGCTGAGTTTGCCGCCGAACCGTCACTCTATCTCACCCTCGAACAAAGAAACGCCATCCTCGAGCACGGTCGCACACTCCACACCACGACCGCCGCTCCAGCCACATCTGCAGCCAGCGGCCCGATGCCGGAATCCGGAACCACCGCCGCCGCGCCCGTCGCGGCCCGATCGCGCCGCTGGCTACCGACCGCCGCCCTC
>JALRGB010000666.1 GCA_023253575.1 Verrucomicrobiales bacterium | reverse complement strand
CACTGGGGCAGTACCTATACCAATGCCTGGGCCCTGCTCGCCCTAGCCGCAGAAACAAAATCCCAAAACCCCGCCGCCACCGCCACCGCCGTCAATATCCACTTCGCCGGCCACACCACCCCAGTCTCGCTGCCGGCCCGCCCCGCCACCCGCTCAATCACGCTGCCACTCAGCGGCAGTCCAGACCAGCGGACGTTAACCGTCACCGGTATGACCAGTAGCCGCCTCCGCACCGCCATCACCCTCGAAACCCGCCCACCACTCACCCACGTCGAACCACGGACTCAAGGGCTCTCGATCTCGAGAAAATATGCCAAAGTCATGCCCGACGGAACCACCCACCCCGCCAATGACCTCGAAATCGGTGACTTGGTAGCCGTCACCCTCGACCTGAATATCCCCGAACGCAGCCAATACGTGGCCGTTGATGACCCGCTTCCTGCAGTCCTAGAAGCCATCAATCCAAAATTCAAAAGCCAAGCCCAGTCGGCGGCGGGCGCACCTCTGATTGATCACGATCGCATCAACTGGTGGTATTCCAGCCACCATGAGCTGCGCCGCGATCGCGCGTTGTTTTTTGCGGATGAGATCTGGTCACCGGGGCGCTATCAATTAAACTACCTTGCCCGGGTGGTCGCCGCCGGCGCGGCCACCGCTCCTTCTGCAAAAATCGAAATCATGTATCAACCCGAACGATACGGCCTGAGTGGCACGCAACGACTTGGCGCGCGCGCCACTGGCGCCCCGGCGGCTGTCAAAAAACAATGAGCATGGCCCTTCCATCCGGGAAGCCGGGCACCACCCATCAGGCCGCGCTCGACGCCCCGTCATCGTCTAGCCGGTCATCAGGCTGGATCCGTCGGCTCATGCTGCTTGGGCTGGCTTGGGTTGCGCTCTACCACGCCCTGCCGCGGTGCCTCGATATCCCCAGCGCCCTCGAAGCCCCACTGCCCGCCAGCACCGGCTTCACTGACCGCACTGGCCAGCCGCTGCGCCGACCACCCGCCGGAGGCCAACGCCACGAATCCATCCGCTTCGAGCAGATTCCCAAAAACCTCGTCGACGCCACCGTCTCCGCCGAAGATCAACGGTTCTGGTCACACGGCGGCATCGATGGCATCGGCACCGTGCGCGCCGCCCTCGATTCATTTTTTGCCGGCCGCTCGGTCTCCGGCGCCTCCACCATCACTCAGCAACTAGTCAAGGTAGCCAGCGAACGCTACCACAACCGCACCTGGAAGGATAAATTGCGCGAAATGGCCTTCGCACGAAAAGTGGAAATCACCTGGGACAAGGAACGCATCCTGACCGCTTATCTCCAGCGCGTGGAATATGGCAATCAAGCCACCGGCTGCGCCGCCGCCGCCTCCCTGTACTTCAAAAAACCTCTCGAAGACCTCAGCTTGGCCGAATGCGCCTTCCTAGCCGGTCTGCCTCAGGCCCCCACCCGGCTCAACCCCTACCGGAATTTCGAGGGCGCCAAAAAACGCCAAGAATGGATCCTTTCCCGCATGCACGATGACGGCCGACTGACCGCCACCGAAGCCAGTCAAGCCGCCGCCGAACCGCTGCGCCTCCGACGCTGGACCGGCGGCTTCGAAGCCCCGCACTTCGTCGAAATGCTGCTCGCCAAATCAAACGACAACGCCCGCCTCACCGCCACGCCCTTAGGCACCGCGCTAAATCCAGCGTTCAGTCCCGGACCCGCATCAGCACCGCCCACGCCCACGCCCAGCCTGCCCGAGGCATCTCAGGCCGACGGACCGGACAACCACGACGACCGTGACGTCCGCACGGGCGCGATCCGGACGACGCTTGACCTCGAACTGCAGCATTTCTGCGAATCCCGCCTCAAGCAACGGCTGGCTCAACTTGAAGCGCAGCGGGTGCGGGAGGCGGCGGTGGTAGTCCTCGACAACCGCACTGGCGGGGTCCGCGCCTTGATTGGGTCCCCGGATTTTTGGGCCCCACGCGACGGGCAGGTCAATGGCGCCTTGGCGGCGCGCTCAGCGGGCAGCACCTTAAAGCCGTTCACGTATGTGATGGCGCTGCAGCAGGGTGATTCCCCGGCCACGATTGTGGATGATTTACCGATCGAATTCATGACCCCGACGGGGGTGTATGCGCCGGAGAATTACGATCGTCGTCATTACGGTCCCATGAGTTACCGCGAAGCCTTGGCCAACAGTCTCAACGTGGCGGCCGTTCGTGTACTGCAACGGATTGGCGGCCCCGAAGTCCTTCATGCCACGCTGCGATCGCTGGATCTCACCACCCTGCCCGAGTCGGCCGGCCACTACGGTCTGGGACTGACTCTCGGCAATGCCGAAGTGCGCCTCCTCGAGCTGGCCAATGCCTACGCCTGCCTAGCCCGCCTCGGCTCCTGGCTCCCAGTCGTAGTCCGGGCCGACGAGGAACCCCCGTCCCCAGCCACCACACCAAAAATAAATCGACTGAACCCAGATGCCTGCTGGCTGATCGCCGATATCCTCAGCGACCCCCACGCCCGCGCCCGCTGCTTCGGTCTGGAATCACCGCTGCGCCTGCCTTTTCCCGCCGCCGTCAAAACCGGCACCAGTACGGATTTTCGCGACAACTGGTGCGTCGGATTCACCCCGGAATTCACAGTAGCCATCTGGGTGGGCAATTTCGACCGACAGCCGATGGATCACGTGTCGGGCGTGACCGGGGCCGCCCCGATCTGGGCTGATATCATGCAGTGGCTCGCCTCCCACCGCGGCGTAACCTGGTACGCCCGCCCAGCCACCATCGTCACCGCCGCGGACCTCGACCCGCTGACCGGCGAACGAGTGCCGGAACAATGGCTCGACCGCCGCCCGACAGTCAGCGATTTCTGTGCGGCCTACGCCGTCCCAGCCATCGCCGAAATGAACCGGTATGATCAACGGGGTCGAGTCATCCTCCAGCCCGCCTACGCACGCTGGCTCCGCAGTCCAGACAATTGGCTGCGCACTTCGGAGGTCGCCCTCAACACCACCCCCGATCCCCCCAGCTCTAGCCGCGCCAGCTCCCCCCTCGCCCACTCGTCAAGCCTCCACATCACCTCCCCGCTGGCCGGAGCCACTCTCATCC
>JALRGB010000286.1 GCA_023253575.1 Verrucomicrobiales bacterium | reverse complement strand
CGGCATTGGGCACGGCGGTGAGAGTGGCGGTCGTCCCCGCGGTGTAGAGCCCGCCGGCAGCCAGACCGGTGATTGATCCGTTCGTTGCTGGGTCGAGCGTGAGCGTTTTTTCAACGATTTGTATCCGGAATATAGTTCCTCCGCCACCGCTGCCCCCTGCGGCGGCCGTCCCATAAAGTAATCCATCCGGTCCAGCAACCAACCCACCTACGATGGGCGAGCCTGCTTCCCGTGTCTGAACAGTCCGTCCCGGAGCCAGACCGCCATTCCCAGTATAGGATAAAACGCGCGCCAGTCCCACTCCTTGGGTGTAACGAAAGATCACACCGGCATTAGCGTCGCCTCCGCCGGCGGTTTGTCCATAAAGACTGGATTTGAATCGTGTGAGTGAACCGCATGGTTGGGCGCCATCTTGATCGGAGAATTCAGCCACCACGGTCCAGGCGCCCGTGACTGGATCCAGCTGGAAAATCGTTCCAGCATCGGCGGTTCCTCCGAGGGCGGTGGTGCCATACAGGTAACCGTCGCCGCCAGCGACGAGGCCACCGCGCGGAGAACGCGGGCCGGTAGTTCCGAATTGCGCGAGCGTGGTCAGTACTCCGGCCGGCGAAAAACGAAACAGAGTTCCGGTATTCGCCAGACCGCCTTCTTCCGTGACTCCATAATAATGAATGCCGGAGAGGGTGAGCGGGCCGCGCGGACGCCGCCCCCGGGCGGAGCCAGCCGTGCCGGTGAAAGAGAGTAAGCGGGTGCGTACGCCTGCACTGGAGATTTTAAAAAGAGTCCCATGTCCGCCTAAGCCACCTTCGCTGGCCACCCCCAACAGTTCGCCGGCAGCGCCCGTCAGTAGAGGACCTTCCGCGATTGTGCCAACCGCTGACGTCAGGTCAGACTTTAAGGCCAGTCCCGTGGCCGGGTGATAAGAAAAAACGGTACCCCGTCCGGAGGCTCCCTCCGATTCAGTCACCCCATACCACTGGGCTCCCAGAGCCACTAATCCTCCCCTAGGAATCGCTCCAACCGTCGCCTCAAAGCTGGCCGCTACCGTGGGGCTTTGCGAGGGAAAAAGTCGATCCAGAGTGCCCATTCCGCTCCCGCCGCCTTGCGCCATGGGAAAAAGCAAGGCCCCCGTTGCATCAAAAGAAGGCGCTCCCGATGGAGTCGATCCCAGCACCGGCGAAAATCCGCTGAGTGCCGTGTAGACGCCCGCCGGGCTCAGGCGAAAGACCACGCCCGCTTCTCCCGGCCCCCCCGCACTGGTCACCCCATACCACGCGCCTCCCGGTCCGGCCGCCAACCCCGCTCGCGGCGTGGATCCAACGACCGCTCCTGTCCGCCCAGAAAAATGAGCCAGCACGGTGTGGGTGCCCGCCGTCGATACCTTGAAGACTGTGCCTAATCCCCTTAGCCCGCCCGCTGCCGTCACCCCCCACCACTGGCCGGCCGCGTCCAACGAAAGGCGGCCCACAGGCTGCGAGCCCGTTGGATCATCAAAACTGCGCACCACCGTGAAAACAGGCGTGGGCGTGCGGCTGATCTTGAACAGCGTGCCAAAATCGGTGGTTCCTCCAAATTCAGTGGTGCCATAAAGAAACCCATCCGTATGCAGAGCCAGCCCGCCGGCTGGATGAGCCCCCGGACGTACCCCAGCGATTCCCGTGAATTCGGTCATCAATGACCATCCACCCGTAAGCGAAACCTTGAAAATCGTGCCCATATTCGAGGCCCCTCCTTCCGCCGTCACCCCATACAATGTCTCCCCAGCGACCACCAGTGCGCCGACGGGCCCCGCGCCCCGCGCCGCCCCCGTCGTCCCTGTGAAATGCACCAATGTCGTGATCGTGCCATCCCTCGACATCTTAAACACGGTCCCCAGACCGCCTGTTCCTCCCGCCCGGGTCACCCCATAAAAATTGCCTCCAATCGGTCCTGCCAATCCGCTCGGAACTGAGCCCGGCGCCGCCCCCGCGACCCCAGTAAAAGAAACTAAACTCACACATTCGCCGGTCGGCGTGACCTTAAAAGCCGTCCCAAAACCACCCAGCCCCCCGCCTCCCGTCAGTCCGTACAAGGCCCCATCCCCACCATCAACCAACCCCGTGTCTGGTGCCGCTCCATCGAGTCCGGAAAATGAAAAGATCGTCGTCGTCACTCCTTCTGGACTGACTTTAAAGACAGTGCCCGCATCCTGCGCGCCCCCAGCGACCGTGGTCCCATACAAATAACCGTCCGCCATGCCCACCAGCTCACCCATGGGCTGCCCACCCCCACGCGTGAATTCCGCCAAAAGCTCCATCGATTCACCACGGCACCACGACGCCGCTCCGCACAGGAACAAGCTGAAAATCGCGAATATTCTTATCATAAATTAAATGATAAGTGATAATTTCAATAAGAAAAGATATTTTTTAAAAAGTTCTCACTTTTAGAACAGGAGATTGCGCCACGCAGCCGAGGGTGGTGGTTTTGGAAGTGGGAGGTGTTGGGCCATTTTCTGGAAATGGCGGGGTTTATCCTGAGCGGCGATTCGTGCGGGCTAGGAGTTTTTGTTGTTCTTGAGCCAGTGAATGTTGAGCGGGGGCGGGCAGTGTGGGCCATTCTCCCTGCAGCCATTCGATGGCAGCGTTGGTGTCGCTGCGATGCAGCTGGCGGTAATAGGTAGCGAGAACTTCTTTTTGTTGAATGGGATTGGAGATGCCCGCGGCTAGTTCAAGTGCGGCGAGGGGGTCTTGATCCGAAATCACATCTCCCAAGCTGCGCCGTGCCAAGTCGTTGCGCGGGCTGGCGGGCAGCTGGGTAATCCAGTCGGCCAGTCCGACCGGATCGGTGGCCGCCCATGAATTGAAGGCGCCGGCAATTCCTTGGGATGAGACGTCCGGAGGTAATGTGTCGAGCCAAGCCAAGGCTCGATCGGGTTCGATGGCTCCCCATGTGGTGCCGAGGTGGGTCACCATCGATTCTTTTAAGGCCGCATTCGAAAGAGTGGTCGTCCACGCTACCGCCGCCTCAATATCACTGGTCGCCCAGACCGCCGCCAGCATGCCGGCGGCCTCCACCTGCGCGGGGCTCGCGGGCAGGGTATCGATCCATCGGGCGGCCGCGGCAGGATCACTCGTCCCCCAGATGTCTGCTAAAGTACGGGCCACATCACGGCCTGCGGCGGCGGCCTCCCCGTTGGCACCGGCCTGACCGGCCGACTGCAAATAAGGCGCCGCCGCCTGCACCG
>JALRGB010000150.1 GCA_023253575.1 Verrucomicrobiales bacterium | reverse complement strand
CGAATTGGGCTCCATTCTCAGGTGCGCGATCCGTTGTCTCGACCCCTGTCGCTTCCGAATCCGTGCAGCTTGGTAGGACGGTGGCGAATAAGACGCACATGACAAAAAGTAGTGGTTTCATGGTTTTCGTTAATAATTTTTTGGGCTGCTTTTAGGGCTCGATTTTGACCAGCGTCTCGGTTAATCCGGAAACTTGTTCAATTGTCAGAGCAGCCTCCAAGGCAGCGGCTTTGGTTTCATTGATCGCTTCGACTGCTTCGAGGTATTTTTCCTGCAACTCGACATAGGTTGTGATCTCTACTGCTCCGAGTCGATAGTGACGATCCGCGAGCGCAGCGGCTTCTTTGAAGGAGGTGAGTATTTCAGGTTTCCAGGTACTGAGCTGCTGGCGGTTGCCTTCGTAGATTAGCGCGGCCTCGGTCAGCTGCCGCTCCACTTGCCGCTGAGTAGCCAGCAGAGAGGCCTCCGCCTGAATGCGCCGGGCCTCGGCAACATCGACATTGGCGCTCCCGTTATTCCACAGCGGTAACGGTACGGAGAACGCTATGCCGGCCGTTGATTCGCGTTCCCCGGCTCTTTCTTGTGAGATCACTGGGCCAACCGTGAACGTTGGGTATTGCTCGTGTTTCGCCAAGGCGATCTTCTGGCCTTGGGCTTCAAGCTCTTTGACGCGAGCTTTAAGACTATAGTTGTTGCGCGCCGTCTGGGCCAGGAGCTGAGGTAGGGCGGGATAGGACGGAAAGGTGAATTCCGCACGTTGGACGACCAACGGGGCATCGGCACGGCGGCCCCGAAGCTGATTAAGCTCCAGCAGTGCTTTCTGCATTTCCATGGCAGCGTCAGCGGCCTGCTTTTGCACGATAAGGGTCGTCGCCTCAATAACCTTCGTCTCCAGCAACGGAGTGACCCCCGCGGGATCACGTTGGATGACGACATCCCGAAGCGCTGTAAGTCGTGCCGAAACCTCCGCCGCAGCCGCTGCGCGTTCCTGCTGCATGGCTAGGGTGTAGGCCAGAGTGCACACATTTGCTGCGACCGCTTGTTTGAACTGCGCCAAGCCTAATTCGGCAAGCGCGACATCGCTGTTGGCGATAGCCTTACGCAGGGCCATCCGCCCCGGCCACTCCACGGGTTGGGCGACCGAGGCGGCCCAGGCTACGCCAGCCGCGGAGGCATCCGACCCGCGTACGGATTTTCGACCGGCATCAAGGCTTAATTCCGGATTCGACCACTTTTCGGCCTGCTTCCGGCCTGCTTTTGCCGTTTGGATTTCAGCTTCGTAGAACCTGACCTCCGGGTTTTCAGCAAGGGTTTGTGCCACCAGCGTGCTGATGGCGACTGGACCAGTTTTTTCCGCGGCCCAGATCGGCGCCACTCCAAGAATTGTGATCAATTGAACAAATAGATAAATGCGCATAGGGGTGATAAATTGGGTTTAGTTCTGCGTCGTACCGCTCCCGACGTACGGCACAACACCGGGATTGGGTGGACGATTCCAACTCCTCCTTTCCGCTTTGGGCGCCTGGAGGAAACCTTGCGGCTAGGCATTCGGTCCACGCACGGGCGCCGCTGTACGCGCCATCCATTCGCACATTCGCTCCAACGGCGGCGGCGCGGCAAAATTCACCACCACTTCCTCACCTTCATCCACCCATGACAAGTCCCATTCATTGATCCAGTCTGGCTCGATGCCCGCATCCAAACTAAAATGGGGCACATCCAAATGAATTCCATCACTCGGCAGCACGATTCCCGACTTGAGGAATTCGCAGATGCCGCAAGCCCCCCCCGGAGTGGTGGGAGGAACAAACGGTTGCTCTGACTCGCAACATTGATGCTCACACCATGTTTGCTCAGGACTTTGAGCGTCACCATATTGATCCGTCAGGCAGCGTCCGTAGCAGACGGCCCAAACCAGGAGCACAATGGCGGAAATAACCTTCACCGGTTGGAAATAGTCCGGGCATTTTCGATTTTGTCAATGGGAGCGATACCCAGCTGTCGGGAAATCCGTTCGTCCTGGAAACGATGGCCAGCCATGGGATGGATCGTTGAATACATCCGGAGGGACGTCGTCGGAAAGTGTGGCATCAATGACTGAAGCCGCCTCTGAACCCAAACCAAATAACGACCATGAATAATTTGATCGCATTATTGGCGATCGCCACTGGAGCGCTGCTGGCCGCCAGCTCTGTCCAGGCCGGCCATTCCCATTCTTCTTCGCGTTCCTACGGCCACCAGTGCGGCAGATGCGGGGAAAGTGTCCATCGGAGCCGTGTAATCGTTGCCTACGATCATTGTGGCTAGCCAATCAGAGCCTGGCGGATGGCACCGCATCGGTGTTCCCAGAACTCCAACCAAGGTTGGGGTGATCGGCATGGCAGACGCAGCCACCGTGGCTATGGCCATCATTCCAGCGGGCATTGAGGTGGTTTTAAATGTCTGTTTGCTCCGGGCCCGCTGCACTGCTACTTGCAGCAAGCCCGCACCTGTTCTTCGAGATCGCGCGAACCGGAATAGCCGGAGGCCCCCGCGCCGCTGAGACCAATCGAGACGGCGCGGGGGACGGCCTAAACTGCGAAAACCGCAGTTCAAGGATTGCTACTTCGCTTTTTTCCCCTCATCCTTCTCGTCTTCGCCGTGTTCACAGATGCAAGCGTATTCCGCATTGGCGCAGCTAGGACACTTCGTCATGTTGAGGTTAAAACGAGCGTTGACCGGTTTAGCCTTCGGGTCGGCTTTGATCTGAACCACAGTAGGGTAGTCGTTGCCCTCAGGCACTGTTTTGTCTGAGACGAGTTTGTCTCCTTCCTTGGTGAACGTGAGTTTGGTGGGTTTGCTGCGCTCACCCAGCGTTACTGCGATAACCTGTGCCCCTGGAGCGACGACTTTGTTCGCGTCGTCTATGAAGCGAATCTCGACCTTTTTCTCTTTATTGACGAAGAACTCGACGTGCGGTTCGACTTCAGTGATCAATTTTCCACCAGTGGGACCGGCCTTGGCGGCATGGTCATGATCGTGTTTTTCCTCAGCCGTCGAATTGAAGGAGAGACCGATAGCGATCGCGAGGACTGAGAGCAGTGATTTTATTTTCATGGTGTCTGTAGTTTAGGTTGGTTGTGTTTGATAGACCGCAAAAAGTGTGAAGGCATCACACGTTTCGCGGAAATTGGGTTAATGCGAAGCCGGAGACTCGCGTTCGATG
>JALRGB010000655.1 GCA_023253575.1 Verrucomicrobiales bacterium | reverse complement strand
ATGATGAACGCCTCATTAAGATCATCCTTAAAGGGTTGTGGGGTCCAATCGAAGTGAATGGACGGCAATTTGATCCGGGCAAGGGAGTGCCTCCGATGACCGGGTTTGCCGGCCTTTTAAAGGATGAAGAAATCGCTGCCGTTATTGCGTATATTCGCACCAGTTTTGGGAACAAAGGGGCCATGGTGGATCCAGAAAAAGTCCGAGCGGTGCGGGCCTCCGTTGAGGGACGCGCTAATTTTTACATGGTGGATGAACTCCTCAAGGAGCATCCGCTGCGCCCGTAAGTGGCGCAGTCGGCCTGCGCAGGGTGGCCTCCGTGACGAAACTGTGACTGGAGGTCATTGGTAAAGATCGACTGGGCTGGGCATACTCATAGCGGAAGGAAAGCTGCTATGAACACACAAGAAGCGAACCTGCTCACCTCCTCGCCGGAAGTTTCGGCCCTGCAACCACTGCGGGAAATCGGGAGCATTACGAAGTCTCAGTACTGGGACTTTGAAGACATCTCCCGCGCTCTGCGGGAGGCACGTCGGCTTGGGATTGCACCTGAACGCCTGTTCGGTCATTCTCTGGCCGAGGATCTGGCTCAGGCCGGCTGATGGGGTGACACTCGACGTCTACTGGTGGGGGTTGGGATTGATGAGTCGGAGGTGATCCACGCCGTGATCGGTGAAGTGGTCGAGGTAGTGGTCCTCGAGGTCTTGCAGTCGGCCGCTCAGTTCCACTGGGTCGATGTCTTTGACGCCCTTGAGTTTGAGATCGCGTTCGGCAAGGGCGGCGGCCAGTTCGCTCCAGAAGAAGTTGTCCTCGAATTCCTCGATGGATTTGGCGTATGTGGATTTGGCGACGTATTCGTCGCGGAGCATGTATTGGCCGCTGGCGGCGTCGAATTCGGCGATGTCGCGATGACCTTCGATCCAGCCGGCTTGAAAGACTTTGTCTGCGACTCCTTGCATGGCGTCTAGGTCTTCGGTGCATTCTGGATCTTGGTTGGCCTCTGTCACGTAGAGGGCGAGGCTGACCATTTGCATCAGGCTGCGTATTTCTTCTGAGGATAGCTCCAGGGTCATGAATAGGAAATGGTGGGGAAACGTGCTCATATACTGGGCCGGGACGCGGCGCCATGGGAAAGCGTGGTCTGCGGGCGGATGAAATGGTTGTTGAGCCGTTTTTTTTGGTGGTAGGGTGGTGGATGTTGTTATCGATTGTGATTCCTGCGTTCAATGAAGAGAAGGAGTTGCCCGGGTGTCTGGCGTCGATTGGGTCGGCGGTAGCGGCGTGCGGACTAGGGGCGGGCGAGGTTGAGGTTGTGGTGTGTGATAAT
The DNA here is from genome assembly GCA_023253575.1 of Verrucomicrobiales bacterium. Taxonomy (GTDB): domain Bacteria; phylum Verrucomicrobiota; class Verrucomicrobiia; order Verrucomicrobiales; family V1-33; genus CAJBME01. Next base: position 7,094 of record JALRGB010000655.1, on the reverse strand, counting down.
AATTCTACTGATCTGACGGCTGAAGTGGCGCGGCAGGCTGGGGCGGTGGTGGTGTTTGAGCCGGTGAATCAGATCAGCCGGGCGAGAAATACGGGTGCGGCGGCAGCCCGCGGCGAGTGGTTGTTGTTTGTGGATGCGGATTCTAGGCTGAATCCGATTAATCTCCGGCGGGTGGTGGCGCTGGCGCGGGCGGATGAGCCGGTGGTGGGGGGAGGGTGTGTCATTGCGCTGGAGGGAGTGCCGTGGTGGACGCGGCCCGGAGTGTGGGTGTGGAATTGTTATTCGGCGGTACGCGGAGTGGCGGCCGGTTCATTTGTTTTCTGCCGGGCGGAAGTGCACCGCGAGGTCGGAGGGTTTAGTGTGGAGCGATTTGCCGCCGAGGAGCTGGATTATTCGCGTCAGTTGCGGGCTTGTGGGCGTGCCCAAGGCCGACGGTTTTTGGTGTTGCGCGGGTGTCCTCATCTCAGTTCGGGCCGGAAATTCCGGCAGCGGTCGCCGACTGAACTCATCATGCTCCTGTTTCGCATGCTCATGGGTTACCGGCATGTCATTCGCAACCGTACCGCTTTGGATTATTTTTATGACGGCCGCCGCGAGCCATGAATCAGTGCGTTCCAGTCACGAAGTTAGATTTTGAGATTTGACATTCTTCATTTTGACTTATGAGTAATGTTTCATGAATATATCCATCTCTGCCGACGCCCTCCGCCGCGCCGCTGCCATCAAAGATCAGATTGATCAACTCGAGGCTGAATATAAGGCAATTCTCGCTGGTGAAATCGCTCCGGTCCGTCGCGGCCGCAAACCCGGTCCAAAGCCGGCGCTTAAAACGGGCGCGGTTCCAGGACGCAAGCCTGGCCGTCCAGCCAAGGTGGTTGCCGAAATCGACGAAAATGGTGAAGCCCCAGTGGGTCGCAAAACAAGGAAAAAGCGTAAACTGACTCCTGAAGCGCGCGCTCGTATTGTGGCCGCGGTCAAAGCCCGCTGGGCTCGCGAAAAGGGTGTCGCCTAATCCTTTCGAAGTGGCGGTTTGAGCTTTGACGGCCGGACCGCTTTTCCCTCCCATGTGGTGGAGGTGCGAGATCACCCGCTGGGTGTGGGTGATGGTGTTGAGTCTGGTGGCTGTGTGTGTCGTCTGCGTGATTCGGATGGGGAGGCCGGGTGTATGAATCGATGGTTTTTGCTTCCGGGCTGAGTTGGCCGACCTCAATTACACCGTAGGGTCGAGGGGTACTGGTGGCGGCGGCACCTGATATTATTTATCTGGAAGACACCGATGGTGATGGTATGGCGGACGAGAGGAAGGTTGTGGCATCGCGATTTCCTCATGGGATGACCGACAGTAATTTAACGGATTGCGGTGGGCGCCGGAGGGTCGATTGCACGGTGTCAATGGTGCTAACGGTGCCATGGGGTTAAGTCACCGGAGTACCGAGGACCTGCTCAGTCACATTGTGGACTCAAACATGGCCATTCATCGAGTTTTTACAAAGCCGGGATTGAGGGTGGGAGCGGAGGTTTTTAGTCCGGCCTTGGATCTTGGTAGCTGGAGTTGGCCGTGCCGGCCCCTGGTTCTGGATCGCGGGTCATCCAGCGGGGAAGGTCTGTGCCGGCTAGGACCAAAGTGATCTCCCCTTTCACGCTTTTTTTCTGATAATAAGCCAGACAGGCGGTGGCGGGTGCAGTGTGAAACTCCTGAAACTTCTTGGTCAATTCCCGCGCGACGCAGACTTGCCGTTCGGGTGCGAGTTCGACCAAGATTTCCAAGGTGCCCAGCAACCGGTGCGGAGACTCGAAGAAAACACTGGTCTCCTCGCGAGCGAGGGCTTTTTCCAGAAGCCGGCGCCGCTGGCCCCCCTTGACCGGGAGAAAGCCGCCGAAGAAAAATTCGGTGGCGGGCAGGCCGCTGCCGACGAGCGCCGTGATCGGAGCCGACGGGCCTGGGATGACTTCGTAGGGGATACCGGCTCGGCGGATTTCATGGAGCAAGCGCTGGCCCGGGTCGCTGACCAGAGGCATGCCCGCATCTGAGATGACGGCCACACTGCGTCCTTCCCGCAGCTCCGCTAGCAGCTGCTGCGAACGCCCCGCTTCGTTGTGCTCATGCAGGCTGAGCAGTGGCTTGCGCACGCCATGATGCTGCAGCAGGGGCATCGAATGACGAGTGTCTTCGCACGCGATCATATCCACCGTTAAGAGGATTCCGCGGGCCCGTAATGTCAGGTCGGCCAGATTTCCCAGTGGTGTCCCGACCAGATAAAGCGTGCCAGGGCTGGCTGATTGAGGAACGGTATCCATGCGGCTGCGCGGAGCTGCCGCTAAAAACTGCTGCTGCGACGATTGCCCAGAATGTCCCGGCCCGTGGCCACCCCGGTCTGGCCAGGAATGCCTTCCGACAGGCGGGTGACCAGATCGCGGGCGGCTTCAGAGGCCGCTTCATTCAGTGCCTGCCGCTCAGTCAGCTGAAAATTCTCATCAAGGAAAATGTTCGAAGATCCACGGGCCCGGCCATCCGCCAGCACCTCGCGAGTGCGAGCATCCTCCAAAGTGAAATCAATGTATATTTCAAATTCCATCTCCCTCGTCTTCAAGGTATTATAGCGCGCGCTGCGCAAAGGACGGCGCCGGATTTCCACGAGCGTGCCCTTCAGTACGGCATCCGCCGACGCCGTAGTCGAGACGGCATAACTTCCGTCGCCTTGGATGCGCTTGATAACCTCGTTGGTGACCAAAACCGAGGATCGTGGCTCCAGCGTCATGTTCTTGAACGTGGGCACAGCGATCGACTTGACGTTGGCCAATCGAGCCGGCTTGATCGGCCCAAAGGTGTAGCCGGCACAGCCGGTGAACATCAGGGCCGACGCCGCCAGTACGGCAGCCGCTCGGGAAAGAACGCGATGGAAAATCATGGTCTGATTTGAAATGGAGGCCGGAAAGATGGCAAGATGATTCTCCCGCCACTCCCCACCGCGGCTTAATTGCTGCTAGGCGCGGGTTCGGCTGGAGCTGGCTCGGCTGGAGCTGGCTCGGCGTCGGCTGGCGGTGGGGGCAGGAGAAGGTCTTCGGTTGTCGGGTTTTCCTCGGCGGCGGCGGCGGGGAGGGAAGGTTCCTCGATGGGAGCGAAGGGGATGGATTCATCCACGCGCATCTGTGGTTTGCGGGCGCGATCGGGTGGGGGCGGGGGGCCGAAATAATCGGGGCGGCCTTTGGTATCGGTAGCGGCGGGAACGGCGAGGTCGGTATTGGCGACGTTGAGGCCGGCCATGGAATCGAGCAGTTTTGGATCTCGTGACGAGAGATCATTCAGTCGTTCCTGAGCGCTGCTAAAGACGGAGGCGGTGGGAGCTTTGAGGGCTTCGCTGTAATAGATGGCGGCAGCTTTCAGCTGGCCCTTTTTTTCGTAGAACTGGCCGGTTTTAAACGCTTTCTCTGCTTCTGCTTCGGAGATCTCGACGAGTTTTTGCTGGGAAGCGGCCACTTCTGGATTGTCACCGAAGAGAACGCCTGCGGATTCGAATGCTTCGCGGGCGGCTGTCAGGTTACTGGCGTCCCGGCTGCGTTCGGAGACGGCGAGATTTACGTTGCCGATGCGCAGGGCGGCTTCGGCGGCTTCCGGGCTTTCGGGGTAAGTATCGACAACTTTCTGAAAGGCAGCGGTTGAGCGTTCGCTATCGCCGAGGTCATCGCGGGAGGCGTAAAGTTCGGCAATGGCGAACTGGGCTTTGGGGGCGTAGACGCTGCGGGTGCCATTTTTGATGATCTTCTCGTACATTTCGACGAGGTCATCGGTGGTGCGTTTGCCGATCCCAAGGAGACCGCCTGGATTGTTTTGAATATCGGTGGCTAGGGCGAATTGTTGTTCGAGCGCTACGCCGTATTCTGGACTTTGCGGGTGTTTTTCGATGAGCGCTTGATAAGCCTCGAAGGCTTTTTCTTTTTTCCCGTTGCGTTCGAGCAGTTGGGCGGAGCGGAACCGGGCGGTGGCGGCGGTGCGGGTAAACGGATATTCGGCGGCCAGTTTGTCGTAGGCTTTGGCGGCGGCGGCGGTTCGTCCCTGACTTTCGATGGAGGCGATCTGGGAGAGGCGGGCGGCGGCTTTCCCCTCTTGATCAGCGAGTTGAGATGCTCCCGGAGGTGCGTCGGCGTCTTTTTTTCCGAAGCTTAAAAATTTTGGTGCCGCGTCGGCATGCGGATTGAGCCCTATGGCAAGGACCAGCGCAGCAACGCCAATTGATTTGGACAGACGGACATTCATGACAGGAATGAGACTAGGGGTGCGCGGGGCACTGTCAAAAGCTATCGCCGGTCGGTGGTGAGTTAGCGAGTGGTCGGGGGTGAGGCGTGGGGGTGGCATGAATCGAGGGCCGGGAGGATGGCGGTTGCAGCAGGGGTGAAAGCTTCGCATGGAAGTTTAGCAGGCGGTGCTGGTCCCGCGGCTTTAACGCCGGTTCGTCCGCTTCCGAGGGGCCGTTGGACGTCCGTTTCCGCATTTAAAGAGATATCCCAATTTCATTGTTTCTGACCGTCCTGCTTGACGCGGACGTCATCACCCGCCACATCCCGCCGCGATGAGTCATCACGATCACGATTCCGAAAACTGCCGTCACCACGATCATGAGCACGATCATGACCTTGATCATGAAGAGGATGATGCTGCTGAAGAGGGTTTTAGCGAGCCGTTGCCGGAAGACATTTTCGGGCCCCAAGTGCCGGCCGAGCCGGTATTTTTGCAGGCAGGTCCGGTCCGGCTGCAATTTGATCCGGACTGGTGTATTCTCCGGCGTTTCACGGTGGGTGGCGTGGAGGTATTGCGGGCGATTTACCCGGCTGTTCGCTCCGATAAATGGCGCACGGTCCCTCCCGTGATCCATGAATTAAAGGTCGAGACGACGGAAGAATCGTTTCGTCTGACCTTTCATTGCGCCCACGTGGATGCGGCGTTGGGCATCGACTTTTCCTGGCAAGGGACTCTTACGGGCACGGCGGACGGGGTGGTGAGTTATGAATTCGACGGTTTGGCTCGGGCTCCGATGCGCACCAACCGGACGGGGCTGTGCCTTTTGCATCCGATTGTCTCGACGGCGGGGAATCCGGTGAGCATAGGTCATGGGGATGGGCGGGTTGAGGAATCGGTTTTTCCGGCGTTGATTTCACCGCACCAGCCGTTTTTCGACATTGTGTCTGTTGAGCACGAGGTGAGTCCAGGGGTGAGGGCGCGGGTGGAGATGGAGGGAGATGTTTTTGAGATGGAGGACCAGCGGAATTGGACGGATGCTTCCTTCAAGACGTATGGGGGGGCGTTGTCGACGCCGTTGCCTCTGACTTTTGCGGCTGGCCACCGGGTGAAGCAGAAAGTGACATTTTCATTGACGGGGGCTGAGGCGGCGGCGGCGATTTCGGCGGGTGAAGTGATGCCGGTGCGGGTCCGGGTGCCGGTGGTGGGGACGACGCCATTGCCGAGTGTGGGGACGCGACTGGCGCCCGAGGTCGGGCCGCCGGTGGAGGCGCTGTTGGATCCATTGCGCGTGCTGGGGCTTGGGCACTTATTGGTTGACGTGGATCTGACGGATTCTCATTGGAATGCCAGATTGGCGCTGGGCTGCGAGTGGGCGGCTGCCCTTGAGGTTCGGATGATTTTGCGGGTGGTGTTGACCCCGAATCACCAGCCGGCCTTGGCAGCTTTGGCGGCGGCGGTGGCGTCGGGGTCAGACCGTCTTTTGGCGGTGACGGTCGTTAATCCAGGGGAGCCTTGTCCTGGTGCTGTGACGATGGGTTTGGTGGCTGCGGCGTTTGCGAGGGTGGGGCTCGACGTCCCGGTAGCGGCGGCTCCGGCCGATAATTTTGCGGACATGAACCGGTACCGTCCATCCCCTGATTTCTGGGTGGCGCCTCCGGTGTGTCCGCAGGTTCACAGTTTCGACCATGAATCATTGATGGAGAATATTCAGGCGCAGCCGGTGCTGATGCAGACGGTGCGTTCCTTTAATCCTCATCCTCAGCTGGTCGGGCCGGTGGCTTTATTGCGCCGGAGAGTGGCTGATCCGCGGCAGGCGTCACTTTTTGCGGCAGCTTGGACGGCGGGTAGTTTGGCCGCCATTTTGCCGCTGGGGCTGGCTCGGGCCGTGACCTACCACGAGCAAGCTGGCTCCATGGGGCTGGTCGGAACTCACTGCGAAGGCGTCATGGAAGGACTGGCTGGGGCTACGCTGACGGCTCCGACCGACGTCAGTCAACCCGCCGCCGTGGCGGCGCTTACCGTTTTCTGCCCGGATGGATCCCGGCGGGTGCTGCTGGCCAACCTGACCCGCTGGAGCGTGGAAATTATCCTCGATGACGAAGACGAGAGCGTTTTTGAATTTGGACCGTATTCGTCGGCTTGGCTTGACGCCTGATCTGCCGGGCCCTTGTGACGGTCGGGAAGCCCGGGAGGTGCCGGGGCAGGCGAGTCGGATTGATTTCGCCTCAGCTGGAGGAAGAACGGGCGGGGAGGGACTCCTGTCCGCTGGTTCTTGCGGGCGCTGAGCGGAGATTTAGTATCCGCGATAATACTGGCTGTCCCGATAGGCGCGCTCGCTTGGGTAATAACGTCCGTCGCGATAATACCCTTCGTTGCGCTTGTCTTGGGCGTCGCCCACGACGGCTCCACCGATACCGCCGAGGGCCCCTCCGATGGCGGCACCTTCCAGACCGCGACCGCTCTGATGGCCAATGATGCCGCCGGCTGCCGCGCCGCCGAGTGCGCCCAAGACCGCACCGGTTTGCGAATTCGGGCCGCCGCATGAAGCCAAGCTGGCTGCCGTGGTGACCGCAAGAAGAAGGGAAACAAGTTTATTCATGGCTGGTTGGAATGTAAATTGATCCTAAGGATGTCTCAGTTGACGGAGGAGGCAAAACTATTATTCACGAGAATAAAGCACAAAAATCGCCCCTAGTGGATGGGCACGGCGGCTGATTTTCTCAGGTTTTGGTGGGTTTTTTTGGGAGCGGACGGTGTGCGGGCGCGGCTGGTTTCTCCATGACATTTGCGCGGATTCACATATGATGAGGGATTCTTGTATGAGTTTTTTGCGACAATGGTTTTGTCAGATAACGAT
>JALRGB010000102.1 GCA_023253575.1 Verrucomicrobiales bacterium | reverse complement strand
GGCGGTGGGGAGAAGGGGGGTGTAAGTTTTGGGAGGGCGGAGCTCTCGATTGGTGTTTTTCTCCGACGCGCCAAGCTGGGGCTTGGCGTTCCCAGGGGGGAGCTGGTGGGGCGCATGATCTTGTTGCCCAGTGACGACATTCCTGCAGCTTAGGGGGTACGTCCGGATCTTCTGCCCATTCCTCACCGATGAAAATGTCTCAGCTCACTCCGGTCATTAAATGGCTCTCGTCTCTTCTGGCCCTGTGGCGATTTTGTGGGCTTCTTTTGTTCGCGCTGGCGTTCTTGATCGCCACCGTCGCGCGGGCTGCGGCGCCTCCGAATGTGGTGATCATTCTTGCTGACGATATGGGATACTCGGACATCGGCTGCTACGGCTCGGAAATACCCACGCCGAGTCTTGACTCTCTGGCGAAGAACGGCCTGCGCTTCACCCAGTTCTACAATGGTGCGCGCTGTTGTCCCACCCGCGCGGCGTTGCTCACCGGCGTGTATGCGCATCAGGCGGGCATCGGCTTGATGGAAGGCGACTCCGGCTTCGATGCCTACCGGGGTGAGTTGAGCAGAAATGCGGTCACGGTGGCCGAAGTGCTGCGGCCTGCCGGTTATCGCACCTACATGTGTGGCAAGTGGCATGTCACCTCGGCTAGGGGCCCCGAGTCGGATAATGCCAACTGGCCCGTCCAGCGCGGATTCGACCGTTTTTACGGCACGATCACCGGTGCGGGCAGTTTCTATGATCCGGCCACGCTTTGCCGCGACAATCAGTTCATCACACCGGTCAACGATCCGGAATACAAGCCCCGGCGGTTTTATTACACGGATGCCATCAGCGACAACGCGGTGAAGTTCATGGAGGATCACGCCGGGGAACATGGGCAGAAACCGCTCTTCCTTTACGTCGCTTACACCAGTGCCCACTGGCCCATGCAGGCGCTGCCGGACGACATCGCCCGCGCCAAGGGTCGCTATGAAGCTGGCTACGACGCCATCCGCCAGGCCCGGTTCACACGGGCGCGCGAACTCGGCGTGCTCGATCCCCGCTGGGAAATGTCCTCCACTGTAGGCAAGTGGGACAGCGTGAAAAACAGGGAGTGGGAAATGCAATGCATGGAGGTCTATGCCGCGATGGTGGAGTCCATGGATCGCGGCATTGGGCGCATCGTCGCTGAGTTGAAACGGCAGGGGCGCCTTGAGAACACGTTGTTTGTGTATTTGCAGGACAACGGGGGGTGCGCCGAGGGATTGGGTCGAAATTCCAATGCGGACGACATTAAGGACAAGGTTTTTTCGCCTCTGGGGCCGGACGAACTCCAAACCAACATTTGGCCACCGATGCAGACGCGCGATGGCCGTCCGGTATTGACGGGTCCGGGCGTGGTTCCCGGTGCCGGTGATACTTACGTCGCCTATGGCCGTGACTGGGCCAATGTGTCGAACACCCCGTTTCGCGGTTACAAGCATTATGGTCTGGAAGGCGGCATCAGCACGCCGTTCATCGTCCATTGGCCCGCTGGTATTCCGGCGGCGCGGCGCAACGCTGTGGTCAGCTCTCCTGCGCATCTTATCGACCTGATGGCGACCTGCGTGAGCGTGTCTGGGGCGTCGTATCCAAAGGAGTTCAAAGAAGAAAGTATCCAACCGATGGAAGGCGTCAGCCTTGTGCCCGCCTTTGTCGGTCGGGACTTACCGCGTACCGCCCCGCTCGCTTGGGAGCACCACGGGAACAGTGCTTTGCGCGACGGTAAATGGAAGATCGTCACCGAGTATCGGGCCAACCAATCCACGAAGTGGGAACTCTACGATATGGAGGCCGATCGCACGGAACTCCACGATCTCGCCGCCACGCACCCGGAGAAGCTCAAGGAGCTGGTGGGTAAATGGCAAGCGTGGGCAGATCGTGTTGGCGTGCAGCCGTGGCCGCTTAAAGGAGGCGCGAAGTAGAAACTGCCGAGGTCACTTTTTCGCAACTGACAACACCTCATGAAAACAGGAAGCATCACCCTCATCACCCTCTCACTGTTGGCTGCCTGTGGTTTAGCGTTTGCCGCCGAATTCGCTCCGGAAGGTGATCTCCAACCTTTTCTGGGCGAGCCCAAGATGGAGAAGCACGAGGGATAACGACGGCGCGAGGGACTCGCGTTTAACAAAGGTGCAATTCACGGCGGAGTTTCCTCGCGGCATAATAGTGTCATGGCGAAGAACCAGACAATCATTCCGGCTATTCCGAATACTGGGCTAGGTAGGGAATTGATGATTAGCTGGTTGTTTGATGAATGGGTGGAGAATGTTGTCGTGTTCGGGGCGAGGCCGGATTTTCTGGCAACTGTGCAGAGTGGGCCTCTGGGTGGCTTGGGCTCGGACTTGCGCGTGGCTGGGGCCTCCGGATCTGGGAAACTTGAGAGGATGGCATCGCCGCGTCCATCTCTGGCGATTGTAGTTCTCACCGGATGTTGTGGACGGGGGAACGAAGCTTGGGCGCGTGGGTTCATCGATGACGACGATCGGCCCACGCTAGTCAACGAAACCCCGCTGGTGCGCGTGAGTCATGAAGTCTGTGCCGTCACGACGGGCCTGCCTGCGTTAATCCGCTGAGTGACCCGGGCTGTGCTTTTTCTTTCCTCCTCTCTCCCTATTGACCCTATGTCCAAACAAATCATCAAGACCGTCAAACCTCAGTCTTCGCCATACACAACCGGCATGTTCAGCGCTGGCGAGGCCCGTTGTGACCGCTGGCAGGAGTTGGCGCACACGGCCCAGGCCATCGTCGCCCAATCCGCCTTCGGCGCACCGGGCGCGGAGTCGCTCAGCCGACTGACCGCTCTGCTAGCGCCTCTCACCGACCTTGAAACCTTTCATGCCTATCCTGGCGAAACCTTAATGGGGGCATTGCAGGAGGCGCTGAGCCGGGAGGATTACTCGGCTGTGTCCCTGCTCGCGACCCGCATCGCCAAGGCGATCATCACCGGGTCTTATCGTCGGTCTGCCAACGCTTGGAAACAGGGCGAGGAGGGGGAGTCGGGAGGCCATGAGCGTCTTCTGAAGGACTACTTTGACGCCGGCGACCTGACCAAACCCTACTTTGAGGTTCTGATCGTTAGCGATGATCCGACTCCTGAACAGATTCGCCAAGGGCGGGCCGAGTTGCGGCAGCTCCGGCGACCGGAAGATCCGTTCGTCTATGAGACTGTCACTGTGCCCAGTTTTGAAGAAGGTGTATTGGGAGCATTCTTAAATGCGGACGTGCAGGCCGTCGTTATTCGGGACAATTTCCGATTTCGTTCGCATTTTGAAGCCGTAAACCTCCGCAGTTATCTGGAGCAACATCTGTCGATCGAGCAGGGCTCGCTTGAGCCCAAGGATTACGGGGTGGCCTTGGCCCGCGCCATTGGAAAAGTCCGGCCGGAGCTGGATGTGTATCTCATCGTCGACAGCGCAGTCGAAAAAGTTGCCAGTCAATTGAACGTCAGAAACATAAGGCGTATTTTCTACGGAATTGAGGACCTGATGGAGATTCATCTCGCCTTGTTGGAGGGAGTGGACCAGCGGTATGATACGCCTTATTTCAATAATTTGAAAGAATATGCGCGGCGGCCGGTTGGCACCTTTCATGCGTTGCCGGTTGCCCGCGGTAAATCGGTCTTCAATTCCCATTGGATCCGTGATTTTGGCCACTTTTACGGGGCCAATATTTTCCTCGCGGAATCTTCGGCGACGACCGGCGGTCTGGATTCGTTGCTCGAGCCGACTGGAAACATTAAGAAGGCGCAAGAAAAGGCGGCGCGGGCCTTTGGCTGCCAGCAGTTGTTCTTCGGGACCAACGGCACCTCAACCTCCAATAAGATTGCCGTTCAAGCGCTTGTGCGGCCGGGCGACATCGTGCTGGTCGACCGCAACTGCCACAAGTCCCATCACTACGGCCTCGTTCTTTGTGGTGGCCAGCCACTTTATGTCGAAGCCTATCCACTGACGGAATATTCGATGTACGGTGCGGTGCCGCTGAAGACGATTAAAAAAGCGTTGCTTGATTTGAAAGCGGAAGGAAAACTCCATCGGGTGCGCATGTTATTGCTCACCAACTGTACCTTCGACGGCCATATTTACAATGTGCAGCGGTTTATGGAGGAAGTTCTGGCTATCAAACCGGACATTGTTTTTCTCTGGGACGAGGCGTGGTATGCTTACAATCGATTTTCTCCATTTCATCGTATGCGTTCGGCCATGGGGGCCTGCGAGATCCTGCGGGAGAAATTCGCTTCTGAGGCCTACCGCGCTGAATATGGCGAGTTTAAAAAGAAACATGGCGAGATCGATCCCGCTGATACGAAGCTGCTTGACGTGCATCTGCTACCCGACCCCGATGCGGTTAAGCTGCGGGTTTACGCGACTACTTCGACCCATAAGTCATTGTCATGTTTTCGTCAGGGTTCGTACATCATGGTCAACGACGACTGCTGGGAAAGTACGGAAGCGACCTTTAAGGAGGCCTTTTTCACGCACACCAGCACATCGCCCAATCTCCAGCTGATTGCCTCCCTAGACGTGGCCCGACGGCAGGCGGAACTAGAAGGGTATGAACTGGTGGGCCGCTCCATTGAGCTTTCTCTGGTGCTACGCCGCGAGGTGAACCAGAACCCACTCATATCGAGATACTTTCGTATTGCTACGAACGCGCAGATGGTACCGGCCCAGCATCGGGCCAGTGGCTTTGAGGACTTTCATGCGGAAGGGGTGAGTTGGAAGACGATTTACGACGCGTGGGCGACCGACGAATTCGTTCTTGATCCGACCCGTCTCACCCTGCTGTGCGGTTCGGCCGGTTTCGACGGCACCGCGTTCAAGGCGGTCTTGGCAAGCAAGTTTGACATTCAGATGAACAAGACGTCGCGGAACAGCGTGCTGTTACAGACCAACATCAACAATACCCGCAGCGACATTGCTTACCTGATCAAGGTGCTGGCGGACATTTCACGGGAACTCGACCACAAGTTGGCGAAGGATTTCCACGAGAAAGCGGCGTTCGACGCGCGGGTGCAGAGTTTGGTCACTGATGTGCCCGATTTACCCAACTTCAGCCGCTTCCACGACAACTTTCGCGATCACCCGAAGAGCAAAACCAATGAAGGGGACATGCGTACGCCGTTCTTTCTCGCCTATGACGCGGAGAACTGCACGCATGTGAAACTGAATTCCAAGGAGATCGACGACTTGGTGCAGCGCGGTCAGGCGGTGTCGGCTAGGTTTGTCATTCCGTATCCTCCGGGTTTTCCCATCATGGTTCCTGGTCAAGTCATCACGGCGGAAGCGATCGATTTCATGCGCAAGCTCGATGTGAAGGAGATTCACGGTTACCACGCCGCCTCGGGGCTGGAATTGCTCAAGCCAGAGAAACTCGGCACTGCCATCACGAAGCCGAAATGACAGCTGCCTGACTGGGCGCCTCCCCGGGGGCGGCGCGCACCCTATTCACCCCTTAAGCTTACAAAACCATGATTGATTGGATTGTCACAAACCTCCGAACAAAACAGGATCTGGTTATTTTTCTCACGCTGGCTCTCGGTTATTTGGTTGGAAAACTCAAAATCGGCAAGTTTGCGCTTGGTTCGGTTACGGGAACCTTGCTGATGGGGGTCTTGATCGGGCAGCTCGACATCGAGATTTCGAGCCAGGTGAAGGCAATTTTCTTCACTTTGTTTCTCTTTGCTGTCGGCTACAGCGTTGGTCCGCAGTTCGTCCGCGGCGTGGCTCGCGACGGCGCCCCGCAGGCGATCTTTGCGCTGGTCATTTCGGTACTCATTCTCTGTTGCGTTTGGGGCTCCGCCAAATTGGCTGGCTATGACGTTGGGCTGGCGGCTGGCCTGCTGGCTGGATCGCAGACGATCTCGGCCTCGCTGGGGCTGGCCACCGATGCGATTAATAACTCTGGCGCTGAAAACGCGAAAGAGCTGTTGGCTCACATGCCCGTCGCCTATGCTATTTCCTACCTCTGGGGGACGATCGGTACTGGATTGATCCTATCGGTGCTCGGGCCGAAAATTCTCGGGGTCGACATCGCAGAAGAATGCCGGAAATATGAAGCGGAAATGTCGCAAGGAGCGCCCGAAGGCGGCATGAATACCGCTTGGCATCAGTTGCAGATGCGTGCCTTTGAAGTCACGGCCGATAGCCCGGGAGTGGGGCAGACAGTGGGGAAGTTGGAGGCCGCCCACAAGGCGGCTCGCCTCTACATTGAGCGCATCAAAAGAGACGGAAAACTCATTGATTTTGATGACAGTACAGTGTTGAAGGTAGGGGACATCGGCGTTGTCGCTGGTCGTACCGAGGCGCTGATTGATTTAAGTGATCGGGTCAAGGAGGTGGCGGACAGCAAGCTGCTCGATATCCCCGTTGAATCTGTGAACTTGGTGGTCACGAGCAAAGCGGTGGATGGCCGTACCCTGCTTGACCTTTCCAGAGACGACTTTGCGCGGGGGGTTTATCTTCAAAAAATCACCCGCGGCGCGACGAGTGTGGATATTCCCATTCTAGCGCAGACGAGGATCCAGCGCGGGGACATTCTCAAGATTGCTGGTGGCAAGGGGCATGTCGAGCGTGTTGAGAAGGCGATCGGTTATGTGGATCGGGCCACGGTCGCCACGGATATGGTGTGGGTTGGTTTTTTCATTTTCATTTTTGGAATGATTGGTGCGATTACTTTCAGGGTGGGAGGGGTGCCGCTTACCTTGTCCACCTCGGGAGGGGTGCTCATTGGCGGGTTGATTCTCGGCTGGCTGCGCGGCGTGCGGCCGATGTTTGGAGGTCTGCCCGAGCCGACCCAGTGGTTTATGAATTCGGTCGGACTGAATGTTTTTATTGCGATAGTCGGGATCTCATCCGGTCCGGGATTTGTCGCTGGCCTCAAGAACTCTGGAGTGTCGCTGTTCTTGTGGGGGTTGGTCGCTACCTCGGTTCCGATGCTGCTGGCTCCGCTGATTGGAAAATACATTTTCAAGTTTCACCCGGCCATTAACCTCGGGTGCTGCGGCGGCGCGCGCACCAGCACCGCCTCGGTAGCCATGGTAGGCGATGTCGCCAAGAGCAACGTTCCGATGCTGGGGTATACCGTGCCGTACGCGGTAAGCAACACGCTGCTGACGCTTTGGGGCATGATTATCGTACTGCTGATGACATAACCCTCCTTTTTTAAGAACTTCCATGAAGACTGAGCCCATATCTGCAGCCAACTGGCTGAGGAAGAGCTGGATACGTGTCGCGCTCATGTCGGTGGTGGCCGCTGTCCCGGTGGCGTGTGCACAGACGCTACCGGCGTCGATCGCCGCTTCCCGACAAAAGCCGAGCACTGATCGCGAGGGAGGTGCCTCTGTCGCGCCTCCGTTGCAAAATGGGGCAACTGCGCAGAGCGCTCCGGCAGCCGCTGCCGTTGACGAGGAAGCTATCAATTCTGTGGAGCAAGGGCAAACGCCGCTTGATGAATCCTATGAGTTTGACCGGCGACGGTGGCGACAGGAGAAGCGGCGTGACGCGTTCCGCGATACGCAATTTCGATTCAACCTGAGAACGATGTATCTTGATCGAGACAAATACGACGGTTCGGAGAGCGAGTCGCTGGCCATCGGTGGCTGGGCGGGGTTAAAGACTGGGTATTTCTTTGAGCACGTGTCGTTCGGAGTGACAGGTTATACGTCGCAGCACTTGTACGGGGATGACAGCAAAGATGGCGCGTTGTTGCTAGCACCCGGTCAGGATGGTTACTCTGCTTTAGGCGAGTTTTACGCGGACATCCGCATTGTCGAGGATCTGAATCTGTACGTCGGCCGCAAGGAATACGACACACCGTTCATTAACCGCAACGATGTTCGGATGACGCCAAATACCTTTGAGGCCGTGGCCCTGATGGGTCGCCTCAAGCTTGATGACGCGGGTGAGGAAATTTTTAAATACGGATTCGGTTATTTTGATCAGATCAAGGAGCGGAATTCTGATGATTTCGTTTCGATGGCTGAGGATGCGGGGGCGGGAGTGGATCGCGGCGTTTACTCGGTCGGCGGTAACTATCAGAAGGGAGATTTTTCTATCGGAGCGATTGACTATTATAGTCCGGATATCATTAATATTGGTTATGCCGAGGCGAAGGTAGCGCTCCCTATTCATGATGATTGGAAGCCGAGGGTAGCTGCGCAATTTATTCATCAGCGGAGCGTGGGTGACGATCTGCTGCGGAACGACGATTTTTCGGCGCGACAGGTCGGTTTCAAGGCGGAGCTACCTTATGGGCCGGCGTTGTTGACTGGTGCGATAACGCACACCACTGATGGCGCCAACATGCAGAACCCGTGGAGCGGCTATCCCGGTTACACGAGTGTTCAGGTAGAAGACTTTAACCGCGCGGGGGAGACCGCCTTTCTCCTCCGGGCGGGCACAAAACTTCCGTGGTTAGACGGCCTGAGCGCCTATGCGCTCTGGGTCCATGGCACTGATCCGGATGGAAACGACCAATACGCGAAGGACGAGTACAATTTAAACGTGGAATGGGCTCCGACCAAAGGCGCGGCCAAGGGGCTGGGAGTCCGCTTCCGGTATGCGCTCGTGCAGCAGGACGGTGGTAGCGTCGACGACCTCCAGGATTTTCGGGTCATTTGTAATTACGCACTCACCTTTTAACCGCCGCGGGACCGGCATGTTCCCGACGCGAACCGGGACCGGGATTGATACCTTCACCATCCAACGACCACTCCACTATGGACTATCTTACTCAGGCCCTGAGGGAGCATCAGGAACTGGCCATTTTCCTCACGCTGGCCATCGGCTTTATCATTGGCCGTTTTAAAATCGGATCGTTCAGCCTTGGCACGGTTGTGGGTACGCTGCTCGCGGGGGTGCTTATCGGGCAGCTGAATATTGAGGTGCCCTCGGTCGTCAAGTATGTGTTTTTTGACCTCTTTCTCTTTACAACCGGCTACAAAGTAGGGCCCCAATTCTTCCGGGGGCTCAAAAAAGACGCACTTCCACAGGTGGCTTTGACGCTGGTGCTGTGTGTCACCTGCCTGCTGGCCGCGTTTTTTGCGGCCCGGCTCCTTGGCTACGACCTCGGGACGGCGGCCGGTTTGCTCGCTGGCGCGTTCACCGAATCCACGGTCATCGGCACTGCCAGCGATGCTATCGGCCGTCTCGATCTGTCGGCTACCGAGAAAACGAACCTGACCAACAACATTCCGGTGGCCTACGCCGTCACCTATCTGGTCGGCACGGGATTCATCACCTGGTTCCTCCCCAATATCGGACCGAAATTGATGCGGGTGAACCTCAAAGATGAGGCTCGGAAGCTCCAAGCCCAGCTTTCGGGACCGGAAATGGGCGGGGGTGAAACCCTGTCCGCATTCCAGAGTCTCGGCGTTCGCGCCTACCAAGTGACCAAGCCGGAATTGTTGAACAGGAGTCTAGCGGAGCTGGAAGCGCGTCCGAAAGGGAACCGCATTTTCATTTCACGGATCCGCCGCGATGGTAGGATCATCGAGCCCGAGCCGGAGCTCATTCTTCGCGAGGGCGACATCATCGCTGTTCTGGCCCGGTCGGAATTGCTCATGGGTCGCGGTACCGAAATCGGGCCGGAAGTTGACGACCGGGAGCTGCTCGACTTTCCGATCGAGTTTCTTGATGTTGTTATTACCAACAAGGCCTTCGATCATATCAGTCTGTCTGAACTTGCGAAACAGGCTTTTGCCCGGGGCGTGTTTTTGAAGAAACTGACTAGGGCCGGGCAGTTGATACCATTCTCGTCGTCGACGCGATTGGAGCGCGGCGATCTGATGACACTGGTCGGGGCCGAGCGCGACGTTGAGCGGGCGGCCAAGGAACTTGGTTACGCGGACCGCAAGACGGTGATGACGGATATGATTTTCGTGGGCCTTGGTATTTTCCTTGGCGGTCTCATGGGGTTGCTCACGGTTGTGGTTGCCGGTCTGCCGCTCACGCTGACCGCGAGCGGAGGTGCGCTGATGATGGGGTTGGTTTTTGGCTGGCTGCGGTCGATCCATCCCACGTTCGGTCGGATTCCCGAGCCTGCGATGTGGGTTTTCGACACCGTCGGGCTGACTGTTTTCATGGCCTGCGTGGGACTGGCGGCGGGCCCCAGCTTTTTTGCTGGCTTGCAGAAATCCGGGATCAGTCTGGTGCTTGTCGGTCTGATTATTGCGATTCTTCCGCATACTTTGGCGATCTTGGTTGGCCGTTATGTACTGAAAATGAACCCGCTTATTGTGCTTGGTGCCTGTTCCGGTGCGGGGACCATCACGGCGGCTTTGCGTGCCATTCAGGAGGAGGCGCAAAGCGAGCTTCCGGCACTCGGCTACACCGTACCCTATGCCATTGGCAATATTGTACTGACGGCTTGGGGGCCGGTTCTGGTCGCTATGTTATCGTAGGTCCGCTAGAGCCCGATTCATCCCATGTTCGCGATTTTTTCCATGCTAGTTGATGCAGTGCTGACTCGAACAGTGACGTTGCCGCCCTCGATCGATTTTGCGGCGACGTTTTCTTTGTGGTGTGACGGGGGCATGGAGGCGATTTGGCGGCATTACGATCTGCCGGTGATTGAGAGTTAAGGCATTCACAACTAGAGGACGACGTAAAATAATTTTTTATGAAACTCAGGCTATCGCTCAACTGCTGCTGTACTGGCATCTCCCATGCTGTTTTTGTGAGTTTCGGATTGTTGGCGGGCCCCAGTCGCGCCCACGCCTCCGTTTTGGGGGGAGAGACGCTTGATTCCGTTGCCAACGTTATTTCTTGGGCCGTGCTTTTGATCGCGCCGGCGGTCGGCCTTACGCTATTCTGGCTGGTTCACATTTTGCCGGAAAAAATTGCCCACAAGAAACAGCACCCGCAAACTGGGGCGATCCAGTGTCTGTGCCTGCTCTCACTTTGTTTCGGGGGCTTGCTTTGGCCCATTGCATGGCTCTGGGCCTACACCAAACCCGTACTGCACAAACTGGCGTACGGAACGGATGTGGATGAATCGCTTGCGGATCAGGACGATAAAAAGCGGCAGCATGACGATGCGGCCACGAGCCTGAGCGAAGTGGAGGCCCTGCGCGCCCGAGTGCTCGAACTCGAGGCGAAGCTCAACCCCGAGGGAGGCAAAGCCTAATGGAACTCATTCTTCTTGGCATTTATGCCGCCTTGATCTGGCTTGTTTTCATCAAGAAAAAATGGCTGCCGTGGAATATCACGAGTCAGGTGATTGTCGTGACAATACCGGTGGTCGCTCTGGCAATCCTGATCTTGTTCATGAATGTCGTGACCCCGTCGTCGTCGGACGTGCGCGCGATGAATTACGTCATCCCGATCGTGCCGCGGGTGACGGGGCAGGTCGTCGAGGTGCCCATCGAGCCGAACCGGCCGATCAAAAAGGGCGATGTTCTTTTCAAAATTGATCCTGAGCCGTTCGCCCTTGCGGTGAAGGCGGCGGAGGCAAAGCTGGCCATGGACAAGGTGGCTCTCGTCACCGCGGAGGCGTCGCAGCGTGGCCTGCAGGATCAGCTGAATAATGCCATCGCCAAAAAGACGGCCATCATCGCCAAGGCTGATCTGGCCAAAAAGCGGGTGGAACAGTACGGGCAGCTGGCTGCTGCCGGGGCGGGGCGCCGCGCCGACTTGGAGCAGGCGCAGGCGGATGTGACCAACCTCGAAAGCGAAATCATCGCGGCGGAAGCCACGGCTTCGGAAGTGCGGCAAAAACTGTCTGCGCTCACTGAGACTGGTGAGATTGATGAGGTGGCGGCCGCGAGGGCGCAGATGGCAAAATCGGAGGCGGACCTCGGCGTTGCGAAGTACGATCTGGAGGGTACCACGCATTACGCGCCGGCGGATGGCCGGGTGGCCAATTTAGCGTTGCGGCCGGGGGTTCGCGCCGTGCAGCTGCCACTGGCGCCGGTGATGAGTTTTATTGAAGAAAACGAGCCGTGGCTGCTCGCTTTTTACCATCAAAACGAATTGCGTTACGTTGAGCCGGGCAACGAGGCGGAGATTTTTGTCAAGACTCACCCTGGCCGCATCATCAAGTGCAAGGTCGACTCCATTTTGTGGGCTACGGCCCAGGGCCAGATGCCGATTAGTGGCAATCTTCCGAACACGGCGCCGATGGCTGCTCCCGAACAACGGATTGCGGTCCGTCTCCTTGTTGACCCCAAGGACAGGCCACTCTTTCTCGCGGCTGGCGCCCGCGGCGCGGGCGCCATCTACACGGAAAAAGGCAAGATGATTCACATCATTCGCAAAGTTTTCGTGCGCGTCTCGACCAAGATCGACTGGTTCGTCCTCAAGCTGCACTAGGCCGGCTGGATTTATGTCATTCGTCCCATGAAATTTTGTTTTGTTGTCCTTCTGACTGTTGGTGCGGTCATGACGGGCTGCCAGATCGGCTCGCCGCCGACT
>JALRGB010000036.1 GCA_023253575.1 Verrucomicrobiales bacterium | reverse complement strand
ATTACCATAAATGCGGAATTATCTCGAATTTTGCCCTCGACCTCGCCGCGGTTGATGACACCGCCCAAGGAGGCCCGGTATTTCTCATGGCTCCCGTCATCATGGCCGGCTTAGCGACCGCTCCCGTGAACGGAGAGAAACTTGTTGGCCAGATGGCACTGCGTATTGCCGAGTGGGTCCGGGCCCGGCATGTGAGCGGGGCGGCCGTTCCTGCGGCGCGGAGGTAATGTCTGGGGGATAGTTGGTGGTGAATGGCGGGCGGCTAAATCGGCGGCTCATTCCGCCTTAGGAGCCATTGCTGTGGCGGATCCGGACGATAATTCATCTTCTGCTTCTTCGCGCTTTTTCAGGCGGCGATACCACACATTGAGCAAAACAATGATGATCCCGACGACGGCAATGCCCCCGATTGTGGCAGCGGTGCTGTCGCGCGGAAGGAACCGGTTGATTAGTTGCGAACCGAAATACATGAAGCCGCAGCCGAGTAAACTACCGGTAAAAATGGCAAAAAAGGCGCGGATCCTCGTCATACCAAGAATGCGTGACAAAATCGCTCCGCCGACACTGCCTGTCGCCGCTAGTGGGAACGCCACAAATAAAACGAGCCCTAAAAAGGCGGCACTCCTTATCCATGGGTTTTTCTTTAAAATGAAATGCCCGTCCTTGGCCAGATCCTCAATGCGCGGTCCCAGCCATGGGATCTTGAACAAAAATCCCGCATGAAACACACACATGAGCGCCACCATTGTGTCCATGTAGACCACCATCCCGAAAAGAAATTCGGGGCTGAAAAACCGTCGGATTTCAGCTAACTCGGGGTCGCTGCCACCGAGAATGACAAAGCGTCCAAAGAAAAAGAAGGTCGCTAAAAATGTGCCTAGTAGCTTGTAGACGAAGACGCTGCCCTGCATGACGAACATGCCGATCAAAATGACAGCGGTCAAAATGACCGGTCCAAAGAGGGTGGCCGCCCAGACCCACGGAAGCTCCTGCTTCAGTTTTCTTTCGAAGTGGTCATCAGTCAGCGGTGGAGTCGGAGAAGCAGGCACGTGAGAGCGACGGGGTGTGTGATTTGTAGAGAAAAGTGAAGTGCCTCCACATCTTGTAGTCGCCCAGGCGCGATGGATGTCTCAGACCACGGACGATCAAGAGTGGATGGTACTGTGGAAGTGTATCGCAGATTCAAAGCAATTGCTCGCCCTGATCCACGGGCAATCATCGGAATGACCCGTATTCGATGGATGGGAACAGCCGGGGAGGGGTGCGGCCGCCAGCGGGTCGAGAAGGGAGGGGCACCACAGGGTCCGGTGCTGAAAGTGACCTCCGCCGCCTGATTTCTCACCGCCACCGCCACTGAAAATCACGGTTTCAGTCGTTTGCTGGCGCCAGAGCGTGCGCCCATGGCAAGCCGGAGTATAAATGATCTCCCGGGCCGGAGTTTTCAGCGTACTCTGGTTGGCCCGCCTCCATGCATCTTTCCAGTCTCAACCCTCTGCAGCTCCCCGACCTCTGGCAACAGGAGGCCGTGCGCCATCTGCGGGCTGGACGCGACGTCATCGTTGATGCCCCGACCGGTGCCGGTAAAACCTTTATTTTTGAAAGTCTGGTCGAGTCGCGGGTCTTGCGTGGGCAGGCGGTGTACACGGTACCGACGCGGGCCCTCGCCAATGACAAGC
>JALRGB010000630.1 GCA_023253575.1 Verrucomicrobiales bacterium | reverse complement strand
GCGGTGGGCTTCGTCGCGGATGCGTTGGAGCAATTTCAGGGCGGCCCGGGTGTGGGGGAGGAGGATGGGGTCGGACTGGCCGGGGCGGAAGATTTCTTCTCGTTGTTTGGCGAGGCCGATGATGGGCAATTCGCCAAGGCCGAGGCGTTGGAGTTCGGCGACGGCGGAGGAAAGCTGGCCTTTACCGCCGTCGACGACGACGAGGTCGGGCAGGCGGACCATCGATCGGCCGGTGGATTTGGAGGTGGCGCCTTCGAGGGTGGTGTCGAGACGGCGCATGGCTTCGAGAGGTGACTCTTGGGAGAATTCGAGGTGGCTGGGCTCGCTGGAGCTGGCCTCGAGCAGGATACGCGAGTAGCGGCGGCGAACGACTTCGGCCATGCTGGCAAAGTCATTTTGCCCTTTGACTGATTTGATGCGGTAACGCCGGTATTGTGCGGTCTCGGGCAGGCCGTTTTTGAAACGGACCATGGAGGCGACGATGTGATTATCGCTGATGTTGGAGATGTCGAAGCATTCCATGATCAGCGGTGGGGAGGGGAGTTGGAGGGCGTCTTGCAGGTCTTCGACGTCCCAGACGGCGTGGTGGGCGGGTTCGGTGCGCGGCACGCCGCGGCCGCGGGTGAATTTCCGCATGGGCGAGAGAGTTTTGCGGAACGACTCGAGCATGTCCCGCAATTCGGCGGCGCGTTCAAACTCGAGGTTTTCGGCGGCCTTGGTCATTTCGGCTTCGAGCGCGGTCAGGGCGGATTTGTGACTGCCTTCGAAGAACCCGCAGGCTTCGTCCACGCGTTCCATGTAGGCTTCGCGGGTGATGCGGCCGACGCAGGGGGCGGCGCAGTTTTTGATGACGTCGTTGGAACAATGTTTGAAGTCGGCTTCGCTCGGTCGCAGCGGGCGACAGACCCGGAGGCCGAGGCGTTTATTGAGCCAAGCGAGCACGGTGCGAAGAGCGCCGGAATGAGCGAAGGGGCCGAAGTAGCGGGCGCCATCGTCCTTGCGCACGCGCACGGCGCCGAATCGTGGCCAAGGTTCCTCAAGGTGGACCCGCACCATGAGAAAGCGTTTGTCATCGCGGAAATCGACGTTGTAACGGGGCCGGTATTCTTTGATTAATTTGCCTTCGAGCAGGAGGGATTCGGGTTCATTGCGCACCACGTGCAGATCAAAATCCCAGATGCTTTTGATGAGGGCGCGGGTTTTGCGGTCGGCCAGCCGGCTGCGAGCGGGGGTGAAATAAGAACTCAGGCGTTTGCGTAAGTCTTTCGCTTTGCCGACGTAGATGACGGTTCCGAGGCGATCCCGGTGCAGGTAGACTCCAGGCTGGTGCGGCACGTCCTGCAATTTTTTCAGCAGGTCGGGTTTCACACGGGCGCTGGCGGGCACGGGATCGGGCATAATGAGTAACAACGATGCAAAGGCCGCGGCGGAGGCCAGCGAAGGTTACTGCCCGATGGTGCGGCCGAGGTCCTTGAGATATGCGTACGGGTAAATGCCGGTGCGGTGACCGTCACTGAAAGTGAAGAGCAGGGCGTATCCTCCGACCACGGTCCAGCCGGTGACGGTGACCCCGGGGAATTCTGTTTGGGTGGTTCCGCCGTACTGGGTGCCAGTCAGGTCGCGTTCCCCCATGTTTTCTGCGCTGGGGGAAGCGGCGCGGAGCCGGTCCATCGGCAGAAAATCTTCGGTTCCATCCGACCATTTCAGGGCCAAGAGGTCCCCGATGATTTGGACGTTGTCGGGATGGGGGGCTGGGGTGGCTGGGGTCATGAGCGGTGCGGGTGAGGGCCTTATCTTACTCGCGCAGCCAGCGGGCGGCGTCACGGGCAAAATACGTGAGAATCATATCCGCTCCGGCCCGGTGGATTCCGGTCAATGATTCCAGTACGACCTTCTTTTCGTCGAGCCAGCCGGCGGAGGCCGCGCTTTTGATCATGAGGTATTCGCCGCTGACTTGATAGGCGGCGATGGGGAGGTTGGTAGCGCCGCGCAGGGCGGCGATGATGTCGAGATACGGCCCGGCGGGTTTGACCATG
>JALRGB010000645.1 GCA_023253575.1 Verrucomicrobiales bacterium | reverse complement strand
GGGTGGGGGAGTGTAGTCGTGGGGGTTGGATGATCTGATGGCCTATAGTGATCACGGGATGCGTTGTTAGGGCGGCTTGCGGAACCGGCCGCAGGCGGGTATGATCAGCGCAAGCGGTCAGGATGTCATAGAGTTCTGGCTGTGGGATTTTGAGTTGGGTTCATTTCTTATTTTTTTATGTCCGTGCCATCCCATCCTGATCTGCCGTCGCTGCAGGCATTAAGAGAAGACGTTATTGCTTTGGGCCATGAGGCGGCGGAGCTTGCTCGTGAGCGGCTGTTACGCCCGGCGCAGGATCTGGCGCGAGATTTGGCGCATGATTCCCAGCGGCAGGTGGAGGCGGCTGGAGAGCGTGTGGCGGACGGGGTGGAGCAGGCGGGGGATCTTTTATTGGCGGAGCGAGATTTGGCGGCGGGCTGGATTCAGAAAAACCCATGGGCGGCGGTGGGGCTGGCCTTTGGGGCTGGGGTGATTTTGAGCGAGTTGTGTCGTGGACGTCGCTAGGAGTGAGGTTGTTTTAACCAAGGTGTTGATTGTGTCGAGCGTCCCACATTCCCATGCTGCCGGGGCGACTGGCGCTGCCGAGGCGTCGGCTGGTGCGGCGAGTGGCGGTGGTGGCGGGGTGGTGTGGGAGGTGCGTGAGTTGGTTCGTTTGGTGTGGGGACACTTGCAGTTGCGTTGGGCGCTTTTTGGGTTGGAGGCGGGTCAAGCGGCGGGTTATTTCGGCCGGGTGGCGGTGGCGGTGGGGGTCATAGTGGTGGCGGGCGGGCTGGGATATCTGGCGGGGTGGGGGGTGGTTATTTTGTGGTCGGCCCGCCGCTGGGCTGGCGGTGATGTGTTGCCTCCGCTGGCTGTTATGGCTGGGCTGCATGTATTGGCCGCCTTGACGGCGGCTTGGTGGCTGGCGGCGGGCCGTCGTCACCAGGAACTTTTTGTTGCGACTCGTGCTGAGTTTGCTGAAGACCGCTCATGGCTCCATCCCAAGAATCCATAAACCAGCTGCGATATCAGCTAGCTGCCAGCCGCGCCGGGCTCACCCGTGCGACATCGGTACTGGGGGCGTCGCTGGACGTGCCGGGCCGGGTGCGTCAGGAAGTGGCTGCCCATCCGCTCAAGTGGGCGATGGTGGCTATTGTCGGGGGTGTGGTGGCATCCCGGGTGTTGCCCGTGGCGTTGAGGCTGGTGCAGACGGCTGCTTCCCGTCGGCTAGTCGGGACGGTGGTGGCCACGCTGGCGCCGCTGGCGGTGCGGGCCGGGGTCAATGCGTTGGCGGCGAGGCGGCCTGACTTGCTGGAAGCCTTCGTGGGTGGGGCGGCCCCGGCCTCGGCTCAGCCTCCGCCTTCACCCTCGTTTGGCGGGTGAATTTTCTGGCTGGGTCAGCCGATGCTAGGCGGCATCAGCCGATGCCAGCGGCATTAGCGGATGCCAGCGGCGGCCAGATGTTCCTCGATACAATGGATTAATGCCTTGAGGGAGACGGGTTTGGACAGGTAGAGAATGCCGTCGCGGTGGACGGCATCGGGCCGGGAATTTTGCAGGATGGCGGTCAGGACGATGACGGGGAGGCGGCGGGTGTCGGGTGACAGGCGCAGTTCATCGAGGATTTGCCGACCATCGAGGCCGGGCATGACCAGGTCGAGAATGAGGAGGTGGGGTTGAAAGCGGGTGATGAGTTCGCGCCATTGTTGTGGGGTGCTGCTGGTGTGGACCTCGTAGTGCCCGGTTTTTTCCAGATTCAGCCGTAGGAGCGAGACGAAGGCGGCCTCGTCGTCGATGGCGAGGATGCGCACGGGTGTATTACGGACGATTTGGTGCAGTCGCGACGTGAATTCTTCGGTCGAGTGGGTGGCGGCGCGGCATGAGATGATGAGGGATGGGTCGAGGCCTTTGCGATAGGCGTCGCCGAGCACGGAGCGGACGTCTTCGTGGTCGAGCCAGTCGTGATCGCCTTCGCTGGCGAGGTCGACCAGTTCGTCACGGAATTTGAGCCAGTGGGGATCTTGTGGGGACATGACCGGGTGGTGAGGAGTGTGACTTAGGCTGGGCGAAATGCCATCGTCTTAAGTTTTTTTGACAAATGCGAGTTGGGAGTTATTCTCGACGCCCTTTTCCGAGAAGAATCGCTTTCCGGGCCCGACGCTGGTGCGTTGATTGGTGCCGAGAGAACACGAGCTTCCGACCACCCCGTCACTCCGCCATGAGCCAACGCTCCACTCTTCAAGTCGCCCCCCGCAAACGCTCCGGCACAGGTGCCCTCAAGCTCCTTCGTCGCGAGGGCCTCGTCCCTGCCGTTGTTTACGGTAAAAAATTCGAAAACATCAACCTGAAGGTCAAAGCGAAAGAGCTTCGTGATCTACTGGCTCGTTCGACCAGTGCCAACATTCTGGTGGACTTGCATATTGAAGGGGGTGGTGTTCAGCTGGCTTTGATCCAAGATGTGACGCATAATGCTTTGAGCGGCAATCTGATTCACATTGATTTCCATGCCATCAAAGAAGACGAGGTGATTCATGCGCGGGTTCCGGTCCGTCTTGTCGGCGAATCTGCCGGGGTCAAGCTGGGTGGATTGCTCGAGCATCAGATTCACACGCTGGAAATTTCTTGTTTGCCTAAGGATTTGCCGGAAGCGATTGTTTATGACATCTCGGCTTTGAACACCGGCGATTTTGTGCATATCCGTGAGCTTCCTTTCCCGGATGGGGTGCATCCCAAATTGGCTGGTGATGTGATTGTGATCCACATTGCTCCACCGCGGGTGAGCGCCGAGCCGGTGGCGGCGGCGGCGGAGGGGGGCAAGGCTGGCAAAGGCAAGCCTGCGGCC
>JALRGB010000640.1 GCA_023253575.1 Verrucomicrobiales bacterium | reverse complement strand
CTCGATGGCGGAAGCGGCATCGCTGCGATGAAATTGGCGGTAATACCGGGCGAGAACGTCGCTTTGTTGAATTGGATCGGCGATGCCGGCCGCGAGTTCCAGAGCGGCGAGTGGTTCCTGATCAGCCATGACGTCGCCGAGGCTGCGGCGGGCCAGATCGCTGCGGGGTCCCGGCTCGAGCTGGGTGATCCAGTCATTGAGCCCGAGCGGGTCGGTCGCGGCCCATGAGTTGAAAGCGCCGGTGATCCCTTGGGAGGCCACATCCGACGGCAGTGTGTCGAGCCACGCGATGGCCTGATCCGGTTCGATGGCTCCCCACGTGGTGCCCAGATGGGAGACGATCGTCCCTTTCAAAGCGGGGTCGGAAATGGTCGAGCTCCAAGCCACGGCCGCTTCGATGTCGCTGGACGCCCAGACGGTGGCCAAGGTGCCGGCGGCTTCGACTTGGGAAGCTCCAGGTGGCAGCTTGCTGATCCATTGCGCGGCGGCCGCTGGGTCGGTCGTGCCCCAGATGTCTGCTAGTACGGTAGGAAGATCTCTGATGGCAGCCGTAGCCGGATCATTGCTCGAGGTTTCCCCCAGATAGGGTTCAGCAGCGAGCGCCGCCGCGGCTGGGTCTTGGCGTGCCATTTCGCCCAGCGCACTGGTCAAGCCCACGGATCGATTACCGGTGTCCCGCAGCTGGGAAGCCCACTGCAATGCCGAAGCCGGATCTTGTTGTGCCCACGTCCCTGCAATCGCCGTCAGCAGCGGTTGTGAGGTACTGCCAGTTTCAGCAAACCAAGCCGCCGCCTGCTGTGGTGATCGCCGCGACCACCCTTGAGCCAGCGCCACCAGCGATTCCTCCTTGAGAGGCCCGGAAAGATTGGCTTCCATCCACTGAAAGGCACTCCGAGGGT
This sequence comes from Verrucomicrobiales bacterium, assembly GCA_023253575.1. Taxonomy (GTDB): domain Bacteria; phylum Verrucomicrobiota; class Verrucomicrobiia; order Verrucomicrobiales; family V1-33; genus CAJBME01. The sequence continues at coordinate 5,389 of JALRGB010000640.1, read as the reverse complement.
CTTTCTGCGCCCACTGGCCCACCGAAACCCGGATCGCTTCCGATCGAAGCATGCCCGCCGGGAAATTGGTGGCCGCATAACTGGCCGCCGCCTGCGGATCTTGCGCCGCCCACGCCTCAAAAGTTCCACGGATAAAAGCCATCCGGTCAGCCTCTCCCCCAATCCCGCCTGCCATGTCCAAAGCCGCCTGGACATTGCCTGCCGCCACGTCGCGCCCCAAACGGCTCAAGTCGCTCGCTTTGTGCTCAGGATTGTCCGCCGACATGATCTGCTCGAGCTTAACCGACGTCTCGTCCTCGCTCATCACCCCGCCGCCCACCGCCGGAACCGGCGCCATCGTCGTCTCAGCACCCGAAAAAGCCGTGTCCGCACCCCACATCGAATCCGACTGCCGCGGGGTCAGAGACCACGTGAGCGCCGAACCCGCCAAAGCTCCACCCGCGACCAGAAGGACGTTGGTGATCAAGGTTCCGTTGTGAAATGGTTTCATGGCAAAAATAGGGAAGGGGGACGTAAATGAAGTGAATGAAGAATGGTCGTGCGACGCATCTGAGAGAAAAATACACGAAATTGAAAACTAGTCAATTTCAGATTCACTATAATTTAGATAATTCTATCCGATTTGTTACCGTAAAGAAAGCCAAATCAGCCGTTTTTTGGGTTAAATAGCGCTTTGGGCGTGGTCGGTAGGCATCCTTACGCGGGCTTGAGGATATTGGTGCCTCTCATTTTTGAAAAAATGAGAGGGTGAGGTGCGGGCTGGGCGCTGAGCGGAGCGCGGCGCTGAGCGTGCGGCTGGCCACCGAGAAAAAGCTCGCGGCAAGCTGGTACTTTCTCCGTTGCAGCCGCATGTTCTGGAGGTGTTTTCGCTTTCAGGGTTCGGACAGTTTTTTCAGATTGCTGAGGGCAGCACGGTAGCTGTTCACAAGATGACAACGCAGACGTACGAGGACGGGCGCAAGACGTCGACCCCATGGATGTCATTTTACACGCTCGAGGATGGAAAAATTATCAAGGCGGTGCATGTCGTTGATCGCTAGCATAGGCGCTTTCCCAGAAAGGACGCTGACCATGGTGATCGACAGGCATGTTGCCACTCATGGGACGGCGGACGCACCGATGCAGGCGTGTTTGTTCGCCCTCGGAGTGCCTCCGGACGTGCCTTCAATTGCGCTACGAAAAAATCTGTCGTAGGCAGCATCAATGACGACTCGTGTGACCCCGGAGCCGGACGACAGCTGTGATGTGTTGATCATCGGTGCCGGCATGGCCGGATTAACAGCCGCTCGAGCGCTGGTCGAGGCCGGGTGTCGGGTTCGGGTGGTCGACAAGGGAAAAGCGCCTGGGGGACGGCTGGCTAGCCGGAGGATGGGTGGCGCCACTTTCGATCATGGGGCCCAGTTTTTCGTTGCCTCGGATCCACGATTTCAGGCGTTAATTTGTGACGTCAGGTCGGGCTGGTGGCGGGGGAGCGGGATTTGGCGAGGCGGCAGCGATCGCTACAATATTTCACCTCATCCCAGACGCGCTCCCATTTTTTGCGCCATGTGAATGGCCGTCCGCAGTGGCGGCAAGGTTTCTGCGGCAGGTGTTGTTTTTTCACATTTTTCATGATTCGGGAGCGGGTCGTTGGCGCAGGCTGTCGAGGTAGGCATTGCGTGGGGCGGGCCGGGCTGGTCGTGCTTCGGTGTCGAGCATTTCTTGCATACGCGACTGACTGGTGGCGATCATTTCCTGAATGAGGCTGGCTTCAGGTAGGTTTTTCCAATATTTTTTCGGCATTTCTGACTGCATGGCCTGCACTTTGAGGCGTGCTGGGTTAAAGATGCTGCGGAAATAGGTGCGCCAGAGTGGGTCGAGAGTGTCTTCTTTGACGATTGGGTTGTGCGGCTGGCCGGGGGTGAAGTGCAGGTGAGTGCCATTCCAGTGAGCACAGGCATGAGGGGTGAGGATCGACCAGTCCATGCTGGCAAAACGTTTTTTGAAAAACGGTGTGGCCAGCGGCACGATCCGGTATTCCGGTTCAAACCAAGCGACAAAATACTCGCGTCCGGTTGTTTCGTCGGTGTCTGCGAGGCGGAACCGGACGAAGGCATGCATTTTGTGAATGTCGCGGCGCACGGCCCCGGCCCATCCCTGAATCTGCCGGACATCCGGGTCGGTGGCCAGGGCGAGCACATGGGGTTCGCCCCCGCGGGTCTGGCGCCAGAGCAGCCGGTACAACGCTCCCCACCGCGAAGCGGCCGTGTGCGCGGCCGTCGTGCGCGCCAAATCCATGAAGGCCGAGGATACTTTTAGCGAAGGTCCTGCTGACGCCGGTGGCCTTGGCGAGGACGGCGCCGTTTCCGCCCCAAATAAGCACGGTTCCTCCGCCTCGTCCGACCACAACACCTGCTCCGGAGGCACACCCTCTAATAGGAGTTCGCGTGCGCGCCCACGCCACGCCTCAAACGTCGGTTCGATGACAATCGTGCGCATGGCTAGAGTTCGCCAGATCGTGAAGCACTATGGTCTTCCGGCGTCGGAGAGGGGCCGTCGAAAGAGAATTCCAGCTGCTGCGGGGGCGGCATAAACACGGTGGGTAGGGCGTCGCCATCGAGTCCCGATCGTGCTGGTGTATAATCAGCGGTGATGATGAATGGCATCACTTTTTTCATGGGGAGGCGGAGCTGCAGCAGGTCGGCCAGGCGCAGCCGGGTGTGGCGTCGCGCCGAAAGGATGCGATCCACGCTGCGCACGCCTAGGCCCGGGATGCGCAGCAGTGATTCGCGCGGGGCTTTGTTCAGATCGATTGGAAAGGAGCCACGATTCCGCAGGGCCCACGCCAGCTTCGGGTCGAGGTGGAGATCGAGATTCGGACCGGATTCGGTGGTCAGCTCCGAGACATGAAACCCGTAAAACCGCAGCAGCCAGTCGGCTTGATAAAGTCGGTGTTCGCGGACCAAGGGCGGCGGCTTGAGTGGCAGGATGACCGAGGGTTCGGGGATCGGACTGAAACCTGAATAATAGACGCGCCTCAGGCGATAATGACCAGAGAGGTGATTGGCTCGAAGGAGAATTGAGGCGTCGGTGGCTGCATCCGCTCCGACCAGCATCTGTGTGCTCTGGCCGGTGGCAAACGGTGGCGGCTTGGCGGCCACCGCCGTGCGCCGGGCCTCCCGGTTTTCGTCGATCTTTTCGCGAATGTGGCCCATGGCCGCTTCGGTGCGCGCGAGGTTTTTTTCGGGAGCCAGCAGGTCCAGCCCCTGCTGGGTTGGCAGCTCGATGTTGATGCTGATCCGGTCCGCGAGTCGTCCGGCGACTGCGATCAGCTCGGGGGACGCCTCGGGAATTGTCTTTAAGTGGATATACCCGCGAAAATGATGTTTCTCGCGCAGCTGCCGGGCCACGCTGATGACCAACTCCATGGTGTGGTCCGCGCTCTGAATGATCCCGCTGCTGAGAAATAATCCTTCAATGTAGTTTCTTTTGTAAAAATCGAGCGTCAGCGAGACGATTTCCTCAGGCGTGAAGCGGGCCCGCTGCACATTGCTGGACCGCCGGTTGATGCAATAATGGCAATCGTACAGACACACGTTGGTCATCAATACTTTCAGCAGTGAGACGCACCGTCCGTCTGGGGTGTATGAATGACAAATGCCCGCACCCCCGGTCGAGCCCACCCCTTTGCTTCCGCGCGAGTCTTTGCGCGTCGCCCCACTGCTGGCGCAGGAAGCGTCGTATTTCGCGGCGTCAGCGAGGATTTCGAGTTTGCGGTCAATATCCATGCTCAGGGCTGTGAGCGAGCCGGCCGGCGGCTGGTCTGCGCGGGGGTCGATCGATTACTAATTGCTTTACGCCCGTCGGGGCGGACTGGACCCTGAAAATCGGCGGGGATCATGAAGAAAGAGTCACGAGATTACAACGATACGCCGCGCTTCCATGGCAGGAAATCATCCTGTCCCAGCTGCACAGCTTTCGGAATAGAGTCGCCGCTCGCGGTCATGATCATCAGGTCGAGAATTTCCCGGCCGCATTGCTCCACGGTCATATCGCCGGTGATGATCGGGCCGCAATCGTAGTCGATCAGTTCAGGCATGCGCTGGGCGAGCGAGGTGTTGGTTGATATTTTAAGTGTCGGGCAGACCGGATTTCCGGTCGGGGTGCCGAGTCCGGTGGTGAACAGAATCAGGGTGCACCCGGCTGCGGCTAGGGCGGTTGTCGATTCCACGTCATTTCCCGGGGTGCAGCAGAGCGTCAATCCGCCGCGCTGACGGACGGGTTCGGCATAATCGCAGACGTCGACGATGGGGGAGGTACCGCCTTTGCGTGCGGCTCCCGCCGACTTCATGGCGTCGGTGATTAATCCATCGCGAATGTTGCCTGGGCTCGGATTGGCCTCAAAGCCGGAACCGCAGGCGCGAGCGGCGGTCTCATACGCCCGCATCAGACCCACGAATTTGTCCGCCATCGCGGTCGTGGTGCACCGGTCACACAGGCTCTGCTCCACTCCGCAGAGTTCTGGAAACTCGCTTAAAACGGGTGCTCCCCCGAGAGCCGCTAACAAATCAGCCGCGTGCCCGACCGCTGGATTGGCCGAGATGCCGGAAAATCCGTCGCTGCCCCCACATTCGACCCCCGCCACCAAGTCGCTCAAGGGGCAGGGTTCACGCGATTGTTCGTTAGCGGCCGCCACTCCAAGAAACGTGTCGCGCAAGGCCCGCTGCATCATGTCGCGCTCGGACTGGCATTTTTGTTGTTCGAAAACGAGCAGTGGTTTTTCATTTTGAGGGTGGAGCGCAGCCATTTCTTGTTCCAGCAGACTGATTTGGGCGTGCTGGCAGCCGAGGCTGAGCACGGTGGCCCCGGCGACGTTCGGGCTGTGGATGTATCCGGCCAGCAGTCGGCACAAGGCCTGTGCATCTTGGCGCGTGCCGCCGCAGCCAAGTCCATGCTCAAGAAATTTGATGCCATCGATGTTGGGAAACATCCGCGTGGCCCGGTCATTTACCGCTTCTTCCAGCATGATTTCTTCTAATTCATGGCGGGTGGCTCCGCGGCGGTGACGGTCGGCCAGCGATCGCACAAATTGTTCATACCTCGATGACGTGCCATATCCAAGCTCGCGCGTCAGAGCCTGCCGCATCAGGGAAAGGTTCCGGTTTTCACAAAAAACGAGCGGAATGACTACCCAATAGTTCGCGGTCCCAGCCGGTCCTCGCCCGCGTTTAAATCCGCGAAACGTCTGCGATTGCCAGCGTGAGGTGTCGGGCGGGTCCCAGTGATGGATCGACTGCTTGCCAGAAAACTCGGCGCTGGCATGAACGAGATTGCCCGGATGCAGCCAGCTGCCGCGGGCCACCTGGCGCGTGGTCCGCCCAACCGTGACCCCATACATCGTGACCGCATC
>JALRGB010000545.1 GCA_023253575.1 Verrucomicrobiales bacterium | reverse complement strand
CGCCGCAGTCACGCCTCCGCCGAGCCCCCCAAAAAGTGCAACCACCAGCACGCGTCGCCCCCTTCCTCCAGCTCGCCATCCAACGTTTTCGGCAAGCGGGAGCAGGGGCGAGCCGCACTTGCCTGATGGAATCAGGCTGTTTATATATTTCAGCATGCCTGCCACCCCAGCCGCTCAGGCTCATCCAATGTCCACGCCCACTCGCCACCGGACCGGATCAGCCACTCCATGGGAAGCCGGACCCAACCTCCAGCGAACTCTGGCCCCACTGCTGGTGGCCGTAGCCACGGCCTCCGCGACCGCCACCGCGAATACCACGTCCGCAGGCATTCCTTCCTTCCGTCATGATATCATGCCCATCTTCAGCAAGGCTGGATGCAACACGGGCGCCTGCCATGGCAGCGCCGGAGGCAAAGGGAAATTAAAACTCTCCCTGCGCGGAGAGTCGGCCGAAGAAGATTACGCCGCTCTGACCGCCGGCGGGAACGGACGATACCTCAGCCTCGATCAACCGACCGCCAGTCGGCTGTTGCGCAAACCAACCGCCCTCACAGACCATGAGGGAGGACAAAAATTCACCCCGGAAAGCGAATCATTCCAGCTCCTGCGCGACTGGATCGCCGGTGGCGCCCCGCTCGACCCGCCATCCAGCCCGACCCTGACCGCCGTAACAGTCACACCTGACCAAGGACTTGTCGTCGAACCAACCCGCGAAATCGCGCTGGCCACCACCGCCCACTTTTCGGACGGCACGACGCGCGACATCACGCGTTGGGCGGTCTACGAACCCTCTAATTTACTGGTCACTGTCAGCGCCAACGGCGTGGTACGGGCGCAAAAACCAGGTGAAACCACCGTGGTCGCGCGCTTTGAACATGTGCAGACCCCGGTGCGCCTCGCCTTCATTCCCGACCGGAACGAGGGCGACTGGGAGGCCCCTCCCCCGCGCAATGAGGTGGATGTCGCCGTGTGGGACAAACTCCGGCAGATGCGCCTCCCCCCATCCGCCGCATGCGATGACGCCACCTTCGCCCGCCGCGCATGGCTCGACCTGACCGGACGCCTGCCGAACGGCCCGGAGGCCAAAAATTTTGTGGCCGACCCGACGGCTGACAAACGCGACCGACTGATCGACTCATTGCTCGCGAGCCCGGAGTTTGCCGACCATTGGGCCCTGAAGTGGGCCGATTTGCTGCGGGTGGAAGAACGCATTCTCGATGTGACTGGCGTCACGGCCTTTCATCGATGGATCCGCGAGAGCGTGGCCACCGACAAACCACTGGACCAGTTTACGCGGGACATCGTCTCGGGCCTAGGCAGCACTTATCAAAATCCTCCTGCCAATTTTTACCGCGCCTTGCGCGAACCCACACTGCGTGCCGAAGCCGTGGCTCAGGTCTTTCTCGGCACCCGCCTCGGTTGCGCCAAATGCCATAATCACCCGTTCGAACGCTGGACGCAAAATGACTACCACCAGTTTGCCGCCGTGTTCGACCAGATCGATTACACGATTCTTCGCAATGACCGCCGCGATGAAAATGACCAACTGGAATTCATCGGAGAACAAATTGTGGTCCTCGGGGGACCGCGAAAACTGAAACACCCCAAAACCGGCGCCGAACCGGCCCCGGCATTTTTAGGTGAGCCCAACCCGCCAGCCGGCCCCGGCCACACCCTGACCCAGTTGGCAGACTGGATGACCCGGCCTGGGCACCCGCTCTTCGATCGCGTCATGACCAACCGCATCTGGTCGCACCTGATGGGCAGTGGGCTAGTCGATCCAATCGATGATTTTCGCCTGACGAATCCCCCATCGAATCCGGAGCTCCTCGACGCCCTGACTGCCTATTTTATACAGCACGGCCGGCGAGCCCAGCCCCTGATCCGCCTCATCTGCCAATCTCGGACGTGGCAGCTATCGAGCACCCCGCTTCCGGCCAACAGGGATGACTTGCTCAACCACTCGCATCAGGTGGTGCGTCGGCTGCCGGCGGAACCGCTTCTTGATGCTGTTCACCAAGTACTGGGACTGGCGCCGGTTTTTGCACATTACCCGGCCACCACGGCGGCAGCCGCTATCCCCGGGGTAAAATTAGGAGGTCGGGGCGGGCGGACAGCGACCGCTGACCGGTTTCTCAAGGATTTTGGCAAACCGCCGCGCACGACTGTTTGCGGCTGCGAACGCAGCAACGAGAGCTCGCTGAGTCAGGTCTTTACGCTGACTAGCGGACCCGGATTGGCCTCACTGCTCACCCATCCCGACAACCGCCTAACCGCACTGGCCGCCCCGGCAATCACCCCCTCGCAGGCAGTGGAAGATCTGTTTTGGGCTGCTCTCAGCCGGGCTCCTTCCGCCGAGGAAACCACGGCCCTCAGCCCGCTGCTGGCCGACCCCGCCACTCGCCGCGCCGCGTTGGAAGACATCACGTGGAGCCTAATCAACGCCAAGGAATTTTTATTGCGCCACTAACCCGGCCCGACCCGGTCCGCTCACCGCTCAAATCCCCCATGTCTTTCGCCTGCCCATCGTTCTCCACTTCCCGCCACTTCACCCGGCGCGCCCTGCTGCGCACCGGCAGCCTCGGACTCCTCGGAGTCTCACTGCCCAAAATCCTACAGGCCACCAGTCAGTACGGAGGCCTGCGCCCGCCGGTGCGCGCCCGCAGCGTGATTTTCCTGTTTCAATGGGGTGGCCCCAGCCATCTTGAGACCTTCGACATGAAGCCCTCAGCGGACGACGGGGTGCGGGGCCCCCACCGGCCGATGCGGTCGGCCTGCCCGGACATTGAGATCAGCGAGCGCCTGCCCCACACGGCCGCCATCATGAACAAGGTGTCTCTCGTGCGCAGCGTGCACCACACCATGACAAATCACAATTCCGCAGGGTATTACGCGCTCACCGGCAAAGCACCGCCCAGCGATGACCAGCGACTGCGTGAATCCATCGACCTCTTTCCTGGTTATGGATCGGTCGCCAGCCGCCTGCTCGACCATCAAGACGCAGCCATGCCGTCGTATGTCTCGTATCCCCATGTGATTTCGGACGGCACCCCCACCCCGGGACAGTTCGCCAGCTTTCTCGGCAAACAACACGACCCCCTGTTCATTCCCTCCGATCCCAACGAAACCGGCTTCAACCTGCCACAATTCAGCCTGCCCGAAGGGTTGGACCCCGACCGCCTGCGCCATCGCCGCGGTCTTCAACAACTCATTGACCGTCAAGCGCGCTTAATGGATTTCAGCGCTGAGGCGCGCGGACTAGACGACTATTACACAAAGGCGCTCACCATGCTCAATAGCCCACGCATCCGGGACGCTTTCAACCTCGCCGCCGAACCAGAGAAGATGCGCGATCGGTACGGCCGCACCACCTACGGTCAGGGATGCCTACTCGCCCGACGCCTTGCCGAAAGCGGCGTGCGCTTTACCACGTGCTATTTCAGCGACTCCATCGGCGGACAAAAAACCGACGGCGGCGGATGGGACACCCACGGGTTTAACAATACCCGCATGTTTCCCATCATCGAGAATTACCACTTGCCCATCACCGACCAGACACTGCCCACCCTGCTCCTAGATCTGGAACAACGAGGCATGCTCGACGAAACTCTCGTCGTCTGGATGGGCGAATTTGGCCGCACCCCGAAAATCAACGCCAATACCAGCCGCGATCACTGGCCCCACTGCTACACCGTCCTACTCGCCGGCGGCGGCGTCAAACGCGGGTTTGTCTACGGCGCCAGCGACGAAACCGGCAGCCATCCAGCCGATGCACCGGTCACACCCGACGACATCGCCGCCACCATCTACTACCTCATGGGAGTCGACCCTCGCAGCGAAATCACAGACGCCCACGGCCGACCCATCATGATCTCAAGCGGCCAACCCATTTTAGAA
>JALRGB010000475.1 GCA_023253575.1 Verrucomicrobiales bacterium | reverse complement strand
TGGCCAAAGAATCGACGCGCCAGCAATTTCGTGATTTTCAATCGTATGAGGCGGGGGAGGCTGGGGTCGATCCGTTGCCGCGCAAGCCGGCGGATGACGAAGAGGAAGTGGATGCTTCGTTGCGTCGGATGAATGGGGCTCCTGGGGCGGCGGTGCCGCGGTTGGTGCGACGCGGGGTACCGCATCCTCGTCCGTATTTTCTGATTTTTAGCGCGTTGATCGTGCTTGCGTGGCGCCTGTTGTTTTTGGCGGTGGTCGTTGGCACGCCGGTCGTATTGTGGCCAGCTTTTGTAATGGGTGACCTTTCGCAATTGTGGTGGTTTCTCTGGGTGATCGTGGCCTGGGTCGTGAGTTGTGTGTTTTATCTTTTTTTCCCCTTGCGGGTTCGGTGTCGGGTGTGCACCAACCAGTTTTACTGGAGCAAGCGGTGTATGAAAAATAGCAAGGCGCACCGGATACCTGGGTTGGGACTGGTTGGGAGTGCGGCGCTGCACGCACTTTTCTTTGGCTGGTTCCGGTGCATGTATTGTGGCACGGCGATCCGGATCAAATTTTCGGTTGATCCTGAGCGGTCGAAGTGAGACCGGGCCTTGCGTGATGCGTGGGGCGTGGAATGGTCGGGGGGTGAAAGAATCGATGTTGTCCGCTGTGGATGTGGCTGCCCCTGCGCTGGCGGGTGGAGCGCGTGATGTTGTGAAGTCATTATTTGATCGTTATGTGGTGCCGACCTACGGACGGTTTGATCTGGTGATGTCGCACGGCTCTGGCAGCGAAGTCTGGGATGTGAATGGCCGGCGGTATCTTGACCTTGGCGGCGGCATTGCCGTTTGTTCGCTTGGTCATGCGCATCCGGAAGTCGCGGCCACCCTGGCCCAGCAGGCGCAGCGGCTGGTGCACGTTTCCAATTTATATTATCATGAGCCTCAAGGACGTTTGGCGGAAAGTCTGGTTGGATTGATGGGGGGCGCAGGGAAAGTTTTTTTTGCGAACAGTGGTGCTGAAAGCAACGAAGGGCTTTTCAAGTTGGCTCGCCGGTTTGGGCATCATCATCCGGGGGAGGAGGGGCCGCGTTATGAAGTGATCAGCACTCTCAATTCTTTTCATGGGAGGACGCTGGGCGGGATTGCGGCGACGGGGCAAGAGAAGGTCAAGGCGGGTTTTGGTCCGATGCTGGATGGATTTCGGTGCGATGTTCCTTTTAACGATTTGGAGGCGATGCGAGCGGCGGTTGGGCCGAGGACGGCGGCCTTATTGATTGAGGGGATTCAGGGGGAGGGGGGCATCACGGCGGCGAGTGTGGAGTATTTGCTGGGGTTGCGGCGTCTCTGTGATGAGAAGAATATTTTGTTGATGGTGGATGCGGTGCAGTGCGGGCATTTTCGCACCGGGTGTTTTCAAAGTTACCAGCGGGTTTTGAGTGACGCGTTGGGGGAGGAGGAGGCGGGCCGGTTTGCGCCGGACGCGGTGAGTATGGCTAAATCATTGGGAGGAGGATTTCCGATGGGGGCTTTTTGGGTGGCGCCGCAGTGGGCTGATCTTTTGGGGCCGGGGTCGCATGGCACCACTTATGGTGGGACCCCGCTTGGGTGTGCTGTCGCTTTGAAGGTGCTGGAAATCATCCAGCGGGATCATCTGCCCGATCATGCGCGCGAGACAGGCCAGTGGTTGCACGCTCAAATTGCCGCCCTCGCGGACGCTTATCCGCATGTCGTGCAGGGCGCTCGTGGACTCGGCTTCATGCTGGGCATGGAGTTGGTGGCCGCGGAAAAAATCCCCGGGCTGGCGGCGGCGGCGGGGACGCGACCGGCCTCGTTGCAATGTGTGGACCGGTTGCATGAAGCGGGCCTCCTGACCATACCCAGCGGCACCCAGATCGTCCGTCTGCTCCCAGCGCTGAATCTCCCGCGGGCTCAGGCGGAGGAAGGGATGGAAATCATCCGCAAAGTCGTGCGCGCGCTGGCTTGAACTTTGACCGCTTTTATGACCGGGTCCTCCCTTTCTCCCTCAGTTGATTCATACACTCCCACCCGGAAGTTTTTGGGGTGGGACCGGCCGCTGGTGGCCGCGGGGGTCGATTATCTGGCCTCCGACTGGCGCGCTGGGGTGCTAGATTTGAGCGATCGTTTGA
>JALRGB010000445.1 GCA_023253575.1 Verrucomicrobiales bacterium | reverse complement strand
GTTCAAAGCTTATGACATCGAGGGCCGCCTTTTCGATACGTTCGAACTCACCAAGGCCGCTGATCGGTAAGCCTAGAAAAAAAGGACAGACCAGATCCTCAGTCCCCGCCGTCCACGCCATAATCAAGCCGCCAGCCAGTCAGCCAGCAAATCAGCGAGCTGGCTGGCGGCCGCGGCGCCAGTCTGAACGACTTCTGCGTGGCTCAACTCCGCTGGGCCCATCCCAGCCGCCATATTGGTAAGGCACGAAAATCCGGCGACTTCCAGCCCCAGTGCCCGCGCTTGAATGGCTTCGAGCACCGTGGACATGCCGACCGCATCAGCGCCGAGCAACCGCAGCATGCGCACTTCGGCTGGGGTTTCGTATTGGGGGCCGGTCACCCCAGCGTAAACGCCATCGCGCAGGACGAGGCCGCGGGTAAAGGCACAGGCGGTAAATTCATGGCGCAGCCGGGGCGAGTAGACTTCGGTCATATCGTGAAAGTGCGGACCTCCGAGCAGCGGACTGGTTCCGGTTAAATTCAGGTGATCGGCCAGCATCATCCACTCGCCCGGAGCGAAATTCGGATTAAGGCAGCCGGCGGCATTGGTGAGCACCACAGTGCGCACGCCTCGGCCCGCCAGCCAACGGATGCCGGCGGTCACCGCTGACGCCCCGTATCCTTCATACAAATGCACCCGCCCCTGCAATATCCAGACCGGACGTCCCGCCAGTACCGCCAGCACCAAAGAACCGGCATGGCCTGGGACACCCGAGACCGGCAATCCGGCTTCCGCAAAAGAAATTTCCTCAATCACCCGGTCACACCGCCCGACAAACCCGCCCAATCCAGATCCCAACACCAAACCGACCGGCGCCTGCTCAGGCCGCCCCGCCGATTGATCCGCCGATGACCCTATCAAGGGCCCTGATGTCGCTGATTTTTTCATTTTATGATCTGACGGTCACTCGATCACCGCGGCAAAACAAATCTAAGCGCTGGGACGGCTATTCGGCCTCCATGGCACCCAGCCAGACGGCGGCACTGCGTCGGCCCGGAGCAGGTTCACCCCCCATGAGCATGATGGCCCCATCCCATACAAAAGCCGGTGTCACCGCCGGCGTCGCCACCGGAAACGATCCGACGGCGCGCCAGACGCCGCGGCGTACATCATACAACAATTGCTCGCGGCGATGACCGGGATGGGCCGCCAGAATGGCGGCCGTTAATTTCGCGTAAGCGGCCCGCTCTTCCTCCAGTCCACCCTTTCGACTATTCTCTTCCAACACGTTGGCCAGCACTCCATCGTCTCCTCCCAGCAGCAACAGCCGCCGGTCTTCGAGGGCCACTGCCGTCCCGCCCATGACGCGAACCGTGCCGGTGGCACCGGCTAGTTTGATGGGTCCGCTGGATGACCATTGCTGGGTGACCGGATCAAAGCGCCACCCTTCCGCCATCACCCTGCCCCTCGCTTGCGGACGCTGGTCGCGACCGCCAAATACATGCAGCGCCCGCCCGTCTTCACCCTCTTCTCCGACCACGATGGGAAGCTGCACCGAAACCGGCAGCGCCGGCAGCGTCTGCCACGCCCACTCAGCACTCTCGTCGCGCCCAGCCAGATCCAGCCCGAAAACGTCATCTCCCCCGTCCCCGTCAGGCGTCGTACTACCGCCCACCACAATGACCCACGATCCAACCCGCCCCGCCCCAGCGTAGGCCAAAGGTTTCGGCAATGGCGGAAAATCCACCATTTTCAGCCGCTCCTCCGCCCGGTCCCAGCTAGCTAAGCGCACATCAGTCACACATTCAGTCCCATCCATACCGCCGATTAAGAGCACGCCATCATCAAGCGTGACCGATGCTCCGTACGCGAGAGGGCCAGACAGGGTCATTTCTGGCGTCGACCATGCATAGCTGGGAGGCGCACCGGCCGCACCCGGCGACTGCTCAAGGATCAATATGGCGTCGGAAAACGTACGCTGCCCGCCATCCAGCGGTCCTTTTCCCTCATAAAACGTTCCCCCTGCCATGAGGGCATGCGTGGCATCAAGAGCCCCAGCAAAAACTCCCGCCAGCCCCGCACTCGTCTGGCCGTCCATCAACGGCACTTCTGACACCACCCGCCAAGTCACCAGTCCCGCCGCCGGGGACGCCGCCGGAGAGGCTGCCTCCGCCCCAGCTGCCCGCCCGCCCGAAAAGAACACGCCACCGCCCAACACAACAATCATCATCAAACGCGAGATCAACATCACAGTAACCAATCATCCAAAGCGCCCGCCACGAATCAAGACACTTTGGTGGCCGACCACGCGGTTGGCAGTTGAGACATTTCAGACCCGGGGCGATGAATCCCCCCGCCCCGAATCGCCTCATGACCACTGCCCCATCCTCAGGAACCCGCTTTCGCCCGTGCCTCGATTTACACGACGGCCAGGTCAAACAAATCGTCGGCGGCACCCTGAGCGACGACCGCCGCGCGCTGCAAACGAATTTTGTCAGCCCCCATCCGCCGCGGTATTTTGTGGAAAAATACCGAGCTGATGACCTGCGCGGCGGTCACGTCATCATGCTCGGCCCTGGTAATGAGGCCGCCGCACGCGAAGCCTTGGCCGCTTGGCCCGGCGGACTGCAACTGGGCGGCGGCATCACCGAAACCACCGCCGCCACCTGGCTCGAGGCCGGCGCCTCCCACGTTATCGTCACCTCACGCATCTTCTCGCCTGAGGGACGATTCCTCCCCGACCGGCTCGACGCCATGCTCGCCGCCGTCGGACGCGACCGCCTAGTGCTCGATCTCAGCTGCCGCCGCACCGCCACCGGATGGACAGTCGCTATGAACCGGTGGCAAACTTTGACCGACCTACCCGTCACTCCGGTCGTACTGGATCAGCTCGCCGACTCCTGCGCCGAATTCCTCATTCATGCGGCCGACGTCGAAGGAAAAATGGCAGGGATGGACGAAGACTTGATTCAACTGCTCGGCTCGTGGGGGCGACGCCCGGTCACCTACGCCGGCGGAGCAGCCAGCCTGACTGACCTGCAACGGTGCGATGACTTGAGCGGCGGGCGCGTCGATTTGACCATCGGCAGCGCCCTTGACATTTTTGGCGGTTCCGGGCTGCGCTACGACGACTGCGTGGCGTGGAATCACCAGCCGGCAGCCCCACGAGGCACGTGAATTTCTCGCAGCACGCCTCCGAACGACGGAACTTGCCGCCCTGCGGATTGAGTCAAGCCCCCCACCGCCACCGGGCAATTTTCGGGGGACTTTCCCCAACCGCGGGCTATACTGACGTCGTAACGAGTGTGTTTTTGCCCTCGTTTAGGAACTGCCTTGAGCATGATTAAACCCGCCATCACCACCGAGCCCTCCCTGGCGTCATCCGCATCCCCGGAGCGAAAACCTCTGATCTCTGAGCGCGTTCGCCTCTTTACCCCCCTGCCCGACAGTCCGCCGCGCCGCCCCCGGGGGCTGAGTCGCTTCATCCGACAGTTCCGCTTGCCCGTCAATGACTTGGATCAGGCCCCCGGCCGATCACGCCGCTCCCTCCTCACCCCGCTGGTCCCCAACGCCACCATCACTTTCCTCGAAAACGTTCACAACAGCATCAACCCGCAAAAAATCGACCGCCGCCTGCACCTCGCAAGCCAGATGACCGGCCTCACCCTGCTCGCCAGTAGTATCCTCGCCGTCCTCATCTCGATTTTTGTTTTCTCCTTTCATCCCCGCCCGGTTCTCGCCGGAGCGCGCGCGAGCTCGGCCCATACGGACAGCCCACCGCCGGTCACCGCTGTTTCCGCACCGTCTCCAGAAGCAATCACGCTGTCCATCAACCGCGCCCTCGCGGCCTTGGATCAGTTTTTTCTTGATTCGCCCCGGAATGAGACCGCCTCATGGCCGCCCCGTCGGCCGTATGCCCTGATCGACGGGTC
>JALRGB010000444.1 GCA_023253575.1 Verrucomicrobiales bacterium | reverse complement strand
CAAAGCCCCATTTTGAAAAAGTAGACCAAATTTCCGGCGCACCGGGCCAAGACGGCGTTCGTCGACCCCCACGATTTCATCGCCGTCGATGCGAACTGATCCGGATTCGGGCATCATCAGGCCGGCCAGATGTTTGAGGAGGACGCTTTTGCCATCGCCGCTGCGTCCAAGAACGGCTAGTGTTTCGCCCTCCAACAGGCGGAGTGACGCCCCATTGAGCACGAGATGGCCGCCGAGGTGCTTGATCAGCCCGGTGGCTTCGATGAAGGCGGCTGGTGAAGGGTGGGGCATCGGGTGGCGACTCAGGCAGCAGAGCTGTAAGGGAACACAATATTCAGCAGCAAGCTGAGGAAGAAATTGACGATCAAAACCCAGAGTGCGGAAATGACCATGGCCTCGGTCGTGCTCCGGCCGACCCCGACGGCCCCATTCTCTGCATGCAATCCCTGATGGCATGAAATGATGACAATGATGATTCCAAAAACAAAACCTTTGATCATGCCAATGCTGACATCCTCCATATTGGTGGAATCGAGAGTGTGGTTTCGATAATAGGCGACCGGTACCCCGAAGCCTTCCACGACCACGACATAACTCAGCAGGATGCCAAAGGCGATCGCCTCCGCAATCAATAGCGGCATGGAAACCATCATTGCCAGTAGTCGGGGCGTGACTAAATAATCGACCGGATGGACCCCCAGCGCGCGCAGGGCGTCGATCTGCTCCGTGACTTTCATGGTGCCAATTTCCGCAGCCATGGAGGAGCCGACCCGGCCTGCGACCATGAGTGCGGTGACTACCGGTCCGAGTTCCCGGCACATGGCGACGGAGACCATGGCGCCAGTGGCTGATTCTAGGGCGTATCCTCGGAACTTAGCAAAGATTTGAAAGCCAAAAACCGCGCCGACGAAAGCCCCCGTGGTGATGACGACTAGCTGCGAGCCAAAGCCCGTAGCTACCAACTGCTCTCCTAGGAGGCGTGGGCGCCACTTGCCACGAAGCATAGAAATACGGATCTGGTCAGCCAGCCCGGCCAGCTGACCCAGATAGGCGAGGCGGCCGATAAGCCAGCTGCCAAGATTGCGAATGAGGCCGACCATAAAAACGAGCGAACACGTGACGACGTGACCATGGCGCAGGGTGCGGCCGCTGCCGGTAATTTTTTTGTCAGGCATCGAATAAAAACCGACCGGTCACGTCAGACCAGTAGCGCGCGGTTGATGCCGCAGACGCCTTACTTAAAACCAATCCAAATCCATCTGCTGTCATGAAAAGAATGCTCTCCATTGTCATTGCAGTCCTCTCCGTCTCTGCACTCGCCACCCCTGCTGAGGCTCACGATTATCACGGCGGTGATCGCGGCTACCGCGGCGACGGCTACCGCGGCGACGGTTATCGCGGCGACGGTTATCGCGGCGAGCGTCATCACTACCACGGAGGCTATGAGGAGGCTCGTTATTGTCCACCTCCCCGGCCTGTTTGCCCTCCTCGGTATTACGGCCGCCGTCCGGTGTGTCCTCCTGAGTACGGGTACCATCGCGGTCCTCGCTACGCTCGTCCAGGAGTCCGTATCGAGTTCGGTTTCAACGGTTATCGCGGATGGTAAACCTGAACGAGGTAACCTGGCCCTGGGGCTCACTTCCTGTTCGTCAGCCCGCAGTGGCTTCAAGGATTCGGCAGCATGGCTGGTACGCGGAGGTCCATAATAGCGTCCCCCGCGGTCAGCGAAAAAGAACCGCAGCCTGCCTGAGCGTGACGAGCATGCCCCACCCCAGGGGCACGGCAACGAGGAGCCAG
>JALRGB010000429.1 GCA_023253575.1 Verrucomicrobiales bacterium | reverse complement strand
AAACGACGAGCAAGGTCTTCCAGAATGTCCCTCCCCCGTACTCGACCTTGCCCGGTCGCGGATCATTCGACCGCGCGACCTGAGTGAGCTGAAGGTTCACCGTCAGGTTCTCGCCGACCGGTGGAGAGCGGGAAACTTGTGCGCACCGCGCGCGGGCTCTACGTCGCTGCCGATTTTGAGCTCACTGAACACCACTCACTGGCCGAAGCGGCCAAGCGCTGGCCTCAGGCCGTGATCTGCCTGCTGTCGGCGCTACAATTCCATGAGCTTTCCCTGGAACTGCCCTCGGAGGTCTGGATCGCCGTGCCTCGCGGGCATTCTCCACGGTCCCGAGAGCTGCGCCCCCGAGTGGTACAGCTCTCCGATGAAACTTTCTCGGCGGGCGTCGAAACGCACATGATTGAAGGCGTTTCGGTGAAAATCTACTCCGTAGCGAAGACGGTAGCGGATGAATGAGTGGGTGACTGCGATGGGTGGCTCAGTTTTCTTTCTTGGTTAAGGGGCGCTGGTTCTGCGGGTGCGGATGGCAGCTAGGGTGATGATGGCGATGCCGCCGAGCTCGAAGGCCCAGTTTAGTTTAATGCCGACGATCTTGGTTTTAAGGAGGGTATCGACGTGATGGAACGAGATGGCCCGCACGATGATGAAAGTGGTGAGGAGGGCGATGCCGGCGGCTAGCAGCACGTTTTGTTTCCAAAACGTCTGGAATCGGAAGATCAGGAAACTGACGGTGAGGCCTGCCCCGGCGAGGGTTGCGAGCACGAGCCATTTTTGAAACGAGCGTCGTTCGGCATACCATCCTTGGTGGCGGGCGGCGACGCGGCCGATGTCGGTCAGCAGGCTTTGTAGATCGAGTTGTTTATTGAGGGCGAGGGCGGCCATGACGGCGGTCATGACGAGCCACGTCAGGCGGCGGTTTCGGGCGGGGCCTGGGGTGATCGGAGTTTGCAGGGCGGTTCGGCCGCAGCTGAGGGCGGCTATAATGTAGCCGGCCACAGTCAACCATCCCATAGCTGAAGGATCGCCGATGGTGGGGCGCCAGCGGAGTTGATCGATGAATTCGACGAGGCTCACGGGATGCGGGGGGGAGGGAGTTGGCGGTGAGGACGGTGTAGCCAGGACGGCTAGATATTCGGGCTGGCGTTAGAATTTCAGGCGACTGAGGCGTACGTTTTGTTTCACGCGGGCGCGGCCGGTGACGTCTTTGATGTGGAGGGCGACGGAGGGATCGGCGTCTTGCCAGTTGATTTCGATAAAGCCGAAGTGGTGGTCCATGCAGGCTTGGCCGACGCGGTTGCGATTGGGTTCGAGGATGTCCCATTCTTCATTGATGCCGCTGGCGGTCAGGTCATGGAGTGGGTAGCAGCCGGGAGCTTTGAGGACGGAGAGTTCGCCCCAGTGGACGTCACCGGAGAGAAAGACCACGCCATTGGCCTTGGTTTCCTTGATGAGATCGACCATTTTTTCTATTTCGGTGGGGAAGTTGGTCCATGATTCCCATCCATTATATTCGTGACCGAACTGGATGCTGGTGGCGATGAGGCGGAGGTCGGCTGGTTCTTGGAGGCGGGATTTGAGCCAGCTCCACTGGTCGGCTCCGAGGAAGGTATTGGTGGGGCTGGAGTCTGGGCGGTAGTCGTTTTTGTAGGAGGAAGTCGTATTTTTTGTCAAAGGGGTGCGGAAGGTGCGGGTGTCCAGCACGATGACCTGCAGAGACTTTTTCAGGGTGGGATCGGTGAAAGTATAGCTGGTGTGGATGCCGGGGCGTTTGCGGCGTTCGCTTCCTTCAGGCTCATTCCAGAAGCGGAGGAAGATTTCTTTTGATTCCTCCTTTTTTGTGTAATCGCTACCGGCATCGTTGAGGCCGTAATCGTGGTCATCCCACGTGGCGACCATCGGGGTTTTGGCGCGCAGGGCTGCGAACAGCGGTTTGGCGGCGAGCTGCTGGTAGCGGGCTTCCAGCAGGTTCATGTCATGAGTGTCGCCGTAAATATTGTCGCCCAGCCAGATGAAAAGTTCTGGTTCCCACTCCATGACCGTGCGCAGAATGGGAACAGGTAGATCCTGTTTCATGCATGAGCCGAGGGCTAGGCGAGAAATCAAGGGATTGACCGCTGGAGCGGGAAGAGGGGCGGGCCGAGCTGCCCCCGGAGGGGGCGTGGGGGCATCTGAAGGAAGAGCTGATACTTGAGAATGAGCAGATTCTGCATGAACTGGTGAACAGGCCATGGCGATGGCAACGGCGATGGCAGCTAGCCATTCATGTGGACTCGGGGGCCGGCTGGGAACGAGAAGGCGTGGATTCATGCGCAGCATGATACGCGCCTGACTTATGGCTGGCCAGCGGCAATCCCCCGGAATCTGGGAATGGGCGGCTTTGCAAGAAGAAAGTCATCCCACCTTGCTGCGGGCGCGGATCTGTCCTAAACCTGTGCTGTGCGCACGGCGTGCGCGGTCCCACATGGACGAAACTCTCGTCGATCCCAAACCCCCAGTGATTCCTGCGGCCCGCGGCCATGGCCGACGGGAAGTGGCGTCGTCGTCGCGCCGCACGCTGACTGGGTGGTGGCGTGGGCGTCGTGATGGGCGGGCGATTTTGCCGTTGCTGGTGCAGACGTTGGCTGGATTTAGCAAGATTGATGGCGAAGTGGTGGAGGCGGACATTGACAGCAGCCTGAGTTTTCTGCGCAATGATTTGCCGACGGCGTATTCGAGCAAGCTGCAGGCGGACTACCAGCGGGCCTTGAACGAGCCGCAAAATCTGGCTGAGATTGCGGCGCAGCTGGCGTCGATGCTGGAACCAGAGGAAAAGATTCTCCTTGGGATGCAATTATATGTGCTGATTTCGCGCGCGCACATGCCGTCGCAGTTGCTGCGGCAGTTTTATTTGTTCATGACCGGGTTGGGAGTGGCGTCCGAGGCGGTCGGACTGGTTTATCAGCTCAATGCGAGCGAAGCGGGGGCTGAGGACGGACGGGACGGCCCGGCCTCGGGGGTGGCCATCCAGCCGCTGGATTCACTCTTGATCAGCGGGCGGCAGCCGGCGGATGTGGTGCTGGAAAACGTGCCCGAGGGGCAATCATTGGCCGTCTTCCGGTTGCGCAATTTGGTGCTGGTGAAAAATACGGGCACGCGCCCGCTGCTGGCGCGCGGGCGGCTGCTGCGGCCGGGCGAGTTCAGTCGGCTTTATCTCGGACAACGGGTAGTGCTGGATGAGTCGGTTTTCGAGTTCCAGGATTTGGTGACGTATCTGAATGCGAAGAAAGATGTTTCTTCGACCCAATTGTATTTGGCGATGGATGCGGAGGACCAACCGTTTGTCGAGAGGACGCGCTCGGCGGGGAGTGTGTTTCAGATTAAATTTGGATTAGGGGTGGAGGTCATGGCGTTGCGGCGCACGCCGGCGCGAGTGCGCGGAGTGTCATTGCGAGTGGGGGAACGCTTGAAGGCTGGGCTGACCGACAAGATTACATTTCCGAACGAGACGGAGATTTCCCTTTCGGAATTGCGCCGGCGGGCTCGGGAAATGGGCGGGCGTTTCACGTTGTCGCCCAGCAAATCGGACTATCTGGTCTCGAACAATCCGGCCTTGTTGCGTCCGGGCGACATTTTGTTGTCATCGAATGCCAGCGGTGAGTTGTTGATCCGGATTTCTTGCGACTATGAGGCCAAGCGCGGGGTGCTGGAGGTTTTGAAGGGAGGCGGTCCGATTTTGGTCGGTGGCCAGCTGGTGCGGGAGCGGACCGTGCTGGACGACGGGGCGGTGATTGATATTGGCGAAGGGGTGTGCCTGCGCTGTGACTTCGGCGACCGCATCATTGAGGAAGAACGAAACCTGATCAGCCGTCTGGAAGTGACGGATCTTTTTCACCGCTACAACGACCGCGAGACGGCCCTTGATGGTATCAGTCTCACCGCCCGACGCGGTGAGTTGATCTGCGTGATGGGTCCCAGTGGATGTGGCAAAAGTACCTTTCTGCGCGTGCTGGCCGGCCACCTCCGACCCCGCGAAGGCGCCGTCAGCCTGAATGGACTGTCGCTGTACGAGAACCTCGAACTGCTCTGCCCCTACATCAGCTACTGCCCGCACGAAGACGCCTTCGACGAATTCCTCACCGTCCAGGAAAATCTCGACGTCGCGGCCGCCGTGCGCAGTCCACACCTCAATGGTGAGGAACGACGTAAACGAGTCCAAGCCAAACTGGTCGAACTCGGGCTCGATGCGGCTCGGCGCCGCCGGGCCGGATCACCCGAAGACAAATTCTTGTCAGGAGGCGAACGCAAGCGCCTGAACATCGGGCTCGACATGATCGGGTTGTCCGACGTGTTTTTGTTCGACGAGCCGACATCCGGCCTGTCTTCCAAAGATTCCGAGCAGGTGCTGGACATCATTCGCGGTCTGGCCCACAACAAGGTGGTTTTTGTCAGCATTCACCAGCCCAGTGCGCGCTTGCTCGGCCTGTTTGATCAGGCGTTGCTGTTGGACCGGGGTGGTCGGCTGGCCTTTTACGGTCCTCCGGCCGCCATGCTGCGGTATTTTCGGGAAGCCGCGGTCGAGGAGGATGTGCCTCTTGATTATCCACTGGTTCCGGGCGAGGGGCCGCCTCCGCCCGAAGTGGTTTTTGATGTGATGGAGTCGCCGTTGCGGGATCTCGGTGGCGATGTGATTTACACGGAGGATGAGAACGGCCGTCTGGCACCGGGGCGACGGTTTAGTCCGGGATTCTGGCGCGATCGTTTTCAGACGCGGAGGATTCTCGAGCAGACTCGCGGCGGGGTGCGCGAGCCTGACGAGCTCGTCTCGGGCGACGTGGTTGCGGCTCCGGCGCCGCGGGTCCCGCCGCGGGCGCGCCGACGGTGGCGGGACGAGGCGGCTCAGGGCGCGGCCGTCTTTCGCCGCGCCTTCATCGCCAAGCTGCGCCACCGGGGTAATCTGGCGGCTACCCTGCTAGAAGCCCCCTTGCTGGCGCTGTTGATCTCCTTTGTCCTGAGGTACAGCGAGGATGGGGTGTACACTTTTGCCAGTGCCTTTCATATTCCCACCTACCTCTTTATGACACTGGTGGTCGGTATGTTTCTGGGACTGACCAATAGCGCCGATGATATCGTCCGCGATCAGGTGCTGCTTCAGCGCGAGCGGAATCACGACGTCCGCTGCGGCTATTACGTGCTGGCTAAAACCGGAGCCCTAGCCGTCTTTGCCGCCGCCCAGTGCGCCGTCTACCTGCTCATCGGAAATGCCGTGCTCGAGATAAAATCCATGTTCTGGGATTATTTCCTCTGGATGCTCCTCAGTGCGCTCGCCGGGGTGGTACTCGGTCTGCTCATCTCCAGCCTAGTGCGCAAAAGCAAGACCGCCATCAATATCATCCCGCTCATCCTGATCCCTCAGATCATTCTTGGCGGAGCCCTCATCAAATATGAGGAAATGAATCGGAATCTCGACCTCGCCCACAACCTGCGCCGCTGGTTGCGCGGCGATGACGGCCGCCCGCTGGAGCCACCTAATAAGTTGGAAGTCCCGTTTCTTTGTGAGTTCATGCCCCTCCGCTGGAGCTACGAAGCCATCGTCATCGCTCAAGCCACCCGCAATCCGCTCGCCGAAGCTCAAGAATCACTCCAGCGACGCATCGAATCCATCGTCAGCCAGCTCCCGCCGCCGCCCGCCAAAGATCCGCCCGCCCTGACCCGAAAACTCAATAATGCCAAACAAGCCCTCGCCCT
>JALRGB010000395.1 GCA_023253575.1 Verrucomicrobiales bacterium | reverse complement strand
CCGGCGTGGCTGAAGACGAAGTTGGAGGCTATTGGTTTACGTCCGATCAACAACGTGGTAGATATCACCAATTATGTACTGCATGACCTTGGTCAGCCGTTGCATGCCTTTGATTTGGCGCATGTGCGCGGGGGAATAGTGGTGCGTGCGGCAGTGGAGGGCGAGAATTTTGCGGCGTTGGACGGCAAGACGTATGTTTTGACTCCGGCTGATTTGGTGGTGGCGGATGAGGCTGGGGCGCTGGCCTTGGCTGGGGTGATGGGGGGCGCCGCGAGCGGGGTGACTCTGACGACGACGGATGTGTTGCTGGAGAGCGCATATTTTGCGCCCTCGGGGGTGCGGCGCACGAGTCGCCGGCTTTCGCTCAGCAGTGATTCCAGTTATCGATTCGAGCGCGGAGTGGATCCCTCGATGGTGGAAGCGGCGAGTGCGCGGGCGGTGGGCTTGATTTTGGAGTTGGCGGGTGGTGTGGCGGAGGATGTATTAGTGGTGGCGGGACAGGCGCCGGTGTTGACGGGCGAGGTGGCGTTGTCCGGGGACCATGTGCGGCGGTTGCTGGGGTCGTCCATTTCTGATGACGAGATATCCGTGATTTTGCGGCGTCTTGGGCTGGGTGGTCCCGGACCGTCGTCCGCGGGAGGGGCCGGCGTCTGGCAGGTGCCATCGTATCGTCAAGACTTGCAGCGGCCGGTCGATTTGATTGAAGAAATCGCGCGGGTGGCTGGTTTGGATGGTATTCCTTCGCGGACGATGGCGCATTTTGCGCTGCCTGGCGCGGATGATGCGAGTTATGATTTTGCTCTTGTCTTGAAGACGAAGTTGGCGGCTCTCGGGTTTTACGAGGCACGGACGATCAAGCTCGTTTCCACGCGGCAGCTTGACGACGGGCTTGGTTTCGACCGGCGCCGCAGCACGCCGTTGGCGTTGAAGAATCCATTGAGCGAAGACCATACGCATCTGCGCCCGAGTTTGGTGCCGGGGTTGCTGGCGGTGGCGGCGCACAATGTGCGGCAGGGGGCGGCGGCAGTTCGTTTTTTTGAAGCTGGGACGATTTTTGCGCAGTCACAAAACCCGAAGGCTGGGTCGACTGAGGCGCAGGCGTTGACGGTGTTGCTTAGCGGGCCGCATGTGCCTCCTTCATGGCTCAAGAAAGCGCCTTATGCGTCAGATCTTTATGACTTGCGCGGGGTGATTGAGTCGCTGTTGGGGCGCGCCGAAGTGCGGCTTAAAAAGATAGATCATCCACTGTTGGTGCTGGCGGCGGAGATTTCCATTGGGGGCAAAGTTGTCGGACTGGGCGGACAGCTTCGTCCGGCACGGGCGCGTGAGCTGGATGCTCCGGATCCGCTTTATGTGGCGGAGTTTAATCTCGGTATGCTGGAGACCCTGCTGGGCAAGGACGTGCGTTATGCGGAAATTGCGCGCTTCCCGTCCAGCACTCGCGATGTCGCTTTTGAGGTGGGGCGTGACTTTGCTCACGGCCAAATCGAAGACTTTTTCGCGAAACAGATCAAAGAGCCCTTGCTGGCGGGGGTGGTTTTGTTCGATGTCTTTACGGATGACACCGGGGCGAGGCTGGCTGCGGATCGCAAATCACTGGCTTATTCGCTGACCTATCGTGATGCCGGCCGTACCCTAGAAGCCAAGGAAGTCGATGCCGCGCATGCCGGCATCATCAAGGTCCTGACCGCGAAGCTGCCGCTCACCGTGCGATGAGGTAAAAATCGGAGGCGGAAGATCGATAAATCTCTCCGCCGCCGCGGCCGCGATGAAATTGCGGCCGCGGCCGGACGTGAGGGCCCGCATGGAGGGGCCCGCGACCGCGGGCGCTGACACGGCGGGTTTTTGTGCTGGACAGGCGAGAAGATGGTACCGCAGAATGAGCGAGTGACCAGTCTGCCGCGTTTCAGTTGGAAGACGCCCCGGGCCCTGCTTTTTTTGCTGTGCTCCGCGATGGTCATGGCGCCGTTGCCGGCGCAGATTCATCATGTCATTCATATTAGCGTGGATGGATTGCGCGGGGATTTGCTGCGCGGATTGCTGGATGCGCCGGGCGCTCAGTATCCCGGGTTTTCGCGGCTCCGCGCGGAGGGAGCGGTGACCTTTAATGCCCGGTGTGACTTCGATTTTTCCAATACCACGCCTAATCATATCGGCATGGTGACTGGATTGCCGGTACTGGCGCCAGCGAGCGCTCCGTCATGGCAGCAGCACGGGTATCAGATAAACCACTCTGTGCCCACGCACATTCTGCAAGTCAATGGTGTGCCGCCCTCCTACAAGTTCAGTGTTTTTCGGCTGAGGGCGCCGCCGTAAGGGTGATTCCCGAGGCCCCGGGCTTGACGCCGGGGGGCGCCATGGGCATGATGGTCCTACATCCGGGAGAAAACCGGAATCGAAGTTCTTTTCCATCATTGGAATAAAATTTTCCTGCGATGTTCGTGACATGCGGCATGTGGGCCCGGACCGATATACCAACCCGGGGACATTACCGCGTAACCAGAAATGCCACGCCTTCTCAGGAAGGCAGGCCTGGTTCCGGCGTCCCCACCTAGACATGTCTAGGGAACGTGGCTCTAACCGACGGACGGCATTTGCGGGAATTCTTTTTACACGTTCAACTCACCATTCCCATGCCCCATACTCTGCCAGCCCTGCCATACGCCGAAGACGCCCTCGAGCCGCACATCGATGCGCGCACGATGAATATTCATCACACCAAACACCATCAAGCGTATGTGACTAATTTGAACAATGCGCTCGCCGGTCACGCCGATCTCGAGGCCCTCTCGCTTGAGGACCTGCAGAAAAATCTGGCCTTGGTGCCAGCGGACAAACAGGCGGCGGTTCGCAACAATGGCGGTGGTCACTATAACCATTCCCTTTTCTGGACCGTCATGGGACCCGGCAAAGGCGGGGCTCCGAGTGGCGCGCTGGCCGCGGCCATCGACGCTGCCTTTGGAAATTTCGACGCCTTTAAGGCGGAATTTGCCAAAGCGGGCGCGACTCGATTTGGTTCGGGCTGGGCGTGGTTGATCCAAAAACCTGATGGTTCGGTGGCCGTGACATCGACTCCTAACCAGGATAATCCTTTGATGGACGGATCTGGTATTCCACTGCTGGGGTGCGACGTCTGGGAACATGCCTACTATTTGCATTACCAAAACCGCCGTCCTGATTATATCTCGGCGTGGTGGAATGTGGTCGACTGGGACGCGGTCGCGGCTCGTTTCGTCGCTTAGCGTTCGCGGCGCCTGACGGTCGAGGGGTCGGGCGCCCTGCATGGTGGTATTGCCGCCGTGTGATCGTCTGATAATGCCGGGTGTGGGAGCCAAGAGGGATCCTGCACTTGGGTAGTTGACGCGGGCCTGTCCCCGGGCTTTTTGGTAATTGCGCCTTGCCACGGCGCTGCCCTCTTCTATAAGCGTTATCTCCCCAACGACGCCCCCCATTTTCCACGGCGTGCCGAGCATGAAATTTACCATCACCAAAGACAAGTTCACCAATGGCCTGAGCCAGGTTCTCAACGTGGTTAACAGCCGCGTCACCCTGCCGATCCTCTCGAATGTACTGATCGAGGCTCGTGAGGATGAATTGGTGCTGACTACCACTGATCTGGACGTTGGCATCACGGGCCGAGTTCCGGCCAGTGTGGCTCAGCCCGGGGCTGTCACTCTGCCTGCTCGGAAATTAGCAACCATCATTCGCGAACTGCCTGATGCTGAGATCACGGTGACGGTGGACAAGGAAAACGTGGCTTCCGTCAGATGCGGGGCCAGTTTCTTCAAAATCCTAGGGCTGGGAGCCGAAGAGTTTCCGCCGCTCAACGAACCGGAAAACGCCGCGGAATTCAAACTCGCTCAGGCTACTCTTAAAGATGGCCTGCGCAAAACGGCCTATGCCATCTCCACCGATGAGACACGCTACGTGCTCAACGGGATTTTCCACTCGTTCCGCGACGCCAAACTCACGCTCGTCGCCACCGACGGCCGTCGCCTCGCGACCGCGGAATTCGACGTCGAATTTCCCGATAGTCAGGAAGTTGATTTTATCCTGCCGACCAAGGCGGTCAATGAAATCCAGCGGTTGCTGACCGATGACGGCGATGTCCGCATCAAGGTTGGACCGAGTCAGGTTGTTTTTGAGTTAAATCATAACGTCCTTTACAGCAAGCTCATCGACGGCACGTATCCCAATTTCCGCCAAGTCATTCCAGGTCCGGCCAATCACCGCGTGACCTTTGAACGCGAGCAATTGTTGCGAAGCATCCAGCGTGTGTCGCTGCTTTCCAGCGATAAAGCCAGCACGGTGAAACTTCATTTTGGCGAAGGTGAAGTGAAGCTCTCGGCCTCCAGTGCCGAGGTGGGAGAGGCCGAAGAATCGATGCCCGTGAAGTACAACGGCCGCGAAATGGCCATTGCTTTTAATCCTGATTACTTCATGGCTCCTCTGCGCAACTTGTCCAACGACGAGGTGCATCTCGATTTGATTGATGAATTGAGTCCTGGGGTCATCAAGACCAACGAGCCGTTTCTCTACGTCATCATGCCGATGAGGACATCGTCCTAGGGAGGGACGGGAGTCGGTTCCGCGGGTGTCTGTGTCTTGCATGGTCACCGATCTCCGCGACATTGGAGCCATGCATGTTTTCTCGAGCGCTTTCGCCTGCCTGCTGACGGTTTCCGCGTGCGGGGCAGACTGGCCGCAATTCCTTGGTGCCCAGCGCGACGGGCGGTCGCCGGAAAAAATTGCCGCGGTCTTTCCTTCGACGGGTCCGGAGATTGTGTGGTCGGTGCCAGTGGGGGCGGGGCTGGCGGGTCCGGCGGTGGCCGACGGAATGGTGATTCTGTGTCACCGCGAGGGTGATCAGTCGGTGATCGAGGCATTCGCCGCGGGGGATGGGCGGAAATTGTGGTTTCAGGCGCAGCGGACCGAGTATCGCGACCAATTTGGATTTGATAACGGCCCTCGATCGACCCCTACGTTGAGCGCTGGGATGGTTTTTGCTTATGGAGCGGATGGTCGGCTGACGTGTGTTGAGGCGGCCACGGGTGCGCTCAAGTGGACTCGGGATTTGGCGGTCGAGCTGGAGGCGCCATCAGGGTGGTTCGGCCGGGCCTGCGCGCCGCTGGTGGTAGGGGAACTGGTTTTGGTCAATGCCGGTGGTCGCTGGCAGGGAAAACCGGCCGGGGTGGTGGCGTTCCGAGTGGCCGACGGGGCGGTGGCGTGGGCTGGGAGTCAGGATGAAGCCAGCTACTCATCGCCGATCACCGCCTCGCTGGCAGCCGGTCCCGCCGCCGTGTTCTTCACCCGCAAAGGAGTCGAACTGCTGAATCCCTCCACCGGCGCCACGCTCATCAGTGAGGTTTTCGAGCCGGATATCGCCGCTTCCGTCTCGGCCTGCACCCCAGTCATGGTTGGACCATCCCGCTTCTTTCTCTCTGGGTGTTACGATCTCGGGGCCAAAGTCTGGGAAGTCGGACCCGGTTACGCTCTCAAAACTCTCTGGGCCCAAAACGATGTCCTCGACAGTCATTATGGGACTCCGGTTTTGTCTGAGGGTCACCTTTACGGATTTCATGGTCGGCAGGAACAAGGGCAGGAGCTGCGGTGCGTGAGGGTCGCTGATGGTGTGGTGCGCTGGTCGCAGCGCCTGCCCGCCGGGTCCGTGCTGCTGGCCGCGGAGACGCTGGTGGTTTTGACAGAAAAAGGAGAATTGATCGTGGCGCCGGCGACCCCAGACGGGTTTAAACCATCCGACCGGGGAAACATTCTGGCCGCGACCACCCGCGCCTTTCCAGCCCTGAGCAACGGCCTGCTCTACGCCCGCGATGGGAAAAAATTGGTGGCCGTCAGACTGGCTGCTCCTTGATCCTTGGCGGCCGCCTGCGCTAGCGCGTCTTTTTTTCTTCTGTAGCTGGGGTCGCTGACCCCGGTTGCGGCGCCGAACGCCTCGCCGAACGAGTTTTTGGTAGGGGCCGGCTGCGTGGAAGCGGATTCGGAGCCGTGTTTTGAGGGATGTGGCCTGTGGGCCAAATGTAAAAACCGGGGCCAACGTCCCCAGCTACAGTGGCGGCGGAGCCGCTTGCGTCGTTG